>JBCAWP010000005.1:0-26473 GCA_038534535.1 Pseudomonadota bacterium | reverse complement strand
ATGCAGGGGCTCGATGTCCCAACCGGCATGGGCCTGATCGTCCGCACCGCCGGCGCAAAACGAACCAAGACAGATATCAAACGCGATTTTGATTATCTCCAAAAGCTATGGGACAAGATCCGGGATCTCACGCTGAAATCAATGGCCCCGACCCTCATCAATGAGGAAGGTGGGCTCGTCCACCGCGCGATGCGCGACCTCTACGATAAGGATATCGACGAGGTCCTGATCCAGGGGGAAACGGCCTATCGCGAAGCGAAGGACCTCGCAAAACTCCTGATGCCGAGCCAGTCGCGCAAGGTCAAACAATGGAAAGACCAGGCGCCGGTCTTCGTGGCGAAGAATATCGAAGATCAACTGAACTCGATCTTCTCGCCCATCGTGCATCTGAAGTCGGGTGGCTACCTGGTCATCAATCAAACCGAAGCGCTCGTCGCGATTGATGTGAACTCTGGCAAATCGACTCGCGGGCGGAATATCGAGCAGACCGCGACCCAAACAAATCTTGAGGCGGCTGAGGAAGCCTGTCGGCAGATGCGTTTGAGGGACCTCGCCGGACTGATTGTGATCGATTTCATCGATATGGATGAAAACAAGAACAATCGCGCCGTCGAAAAGCGATTGAAAGACTGTTTGAAGCTTGACCGCGCACGTGTTCAACATGGCCGTATCTCGCAATTCGGTCTTATGGAGATCTCACGCCAGCGTCGTCGGACCGGCGTCCTTGAGTCCAGTTCTGTCCCATGCGCCAGCTGCAAGGGCACGGGCCGCCAACGCTCGATCGAATCGGCGGCGCTACAGCTCTTGCGCGCCATTGAAGCGCGCGCTGCCGGCGGCGGCTTGTTGTCATTGTCGGTGAGTGCGCCCGGTGAGGTTGCGCTCTATCTCTTGAACAATAAGCGTGAAGCTTTCACCGCCATTGAGGATGAGGCCGGCATAGGCGTCTCGATTATGTCGTCCGAAGACTTGCTCCCCGGCGAGTTTTCGATCGACGTCAAAAAAGACCCGAGCAAAAAGCGCCGTGGCCGAAAGTCAGCACCAATTGTCGAGGGTGATCCCGACGACGAGGAATTTGCAGCGCAATTCCAAGACGATGAGACCGACGAGAGCGATCTCATCGAAGAGGACGATACGTCTGAAGAAGAGGATCAAGCGCGGGGGCGCCGCGGACGTGGACGCCGACGCAGATCGTCGAAACGCAGCGATGCGCCTTCTGTAGAGGCTGATGCAGATAGCGAGGTCGACGAAGACGCCGATATCGAAGCGGCCTCCGATGAGGATGGCGATGAAGAGGAACCGCGCCGGAAACGCCGCCGGAGAGGACGGCGCGGCGGACGCCGGCGACGCAGAGATAGCGCGGTCTCGGATACCGCTCTTGAAGCGGCTGCAGCGACTGAAGCGGCCCTTGCCCTGCCCCCGATCGATAGTAAACGCCCGGTCGGCAAAGATCTGCCGCCAGAAGATGGCGGCGCGCTGTTGGATGGCCTGTCGGTGACCATCAATGAAATTCTCGACATAGATCTCCAGGAGACGCGCGACGTAAGTCGACCCGAAACTCCGGGTGATGCCCCAAACGACGACGAAGAGAGTGCGGAGCGGCCGAAATCGTCTCGACGGCGCCGGTCACGGTCGAAATCGCGACGTAGCGACCGTCCGGAAAGATCGGAGAGTGCTGCGCCAGACGCCGCTGAGGGTCACGGTGAGGTACTCGTCAAAGCGCTTCCGCCGACAGACCCCTCGATGGAGGACGCGCCAGCCGAAGAGGTTCCCGCTCCGGAAGCTCCCGTAGTGGCAAACGAAGCCGCATCCGAAGCATCGCCGCCAGAACCGGAAGCGCCGCAGGTGGAACCCACCGCGTCCGAGGTCCCGGAACCTGTCGCTGTTGAGACACCGGCAGAGCCGGAGATCAAAGTCGAGGGATCTGAAAAATCGGAGAAGCCAAAGCGCCGTGGATGGTGGCTCCGACGAAAAACAGGCTAGCGTGGCAAGTTAGACGGGGTAGCGTCGGGCGCGCATTAGCGCCCGATCCGCGCCCGGGCAATCTCGTCGGCGATCTCGTTTGTCGGCCGGGTCTCGGACAGGCTACGATCGAGAATTTGGCCGAGCGAAGTCATGAGCGCACTGAGTTTGTCTTCGACCCAGTCTTCAGAATAATTGCCGGAAATCTCAGCGGCGACATTGATGATGCCACCGCCATTGATGACGTAATCCGGAGCGTAGAGAATTCCGGCCTTCTGAACGGCGCGGCCGAGGTGTGGCGTGACAAGCTGGTTGTTTGCTCCGCCTGCAATGATCTTGGCGCTTAAGCGGGCGAGCGTCGCCTCGCTGATGATGGCGCCGAGCGCATTCGGCGAAAAGATGTCCGCAGGCTGGTCGTAAATCTCGTCTGGCGACACGATCCGGGCCCCGGTGTCACGAGCGACCTGCATAAGTGTCTCCTCGTTAACGTCTGAAACGATGAGATTGGCGCCGGCTTGTGCAAGATGCTGGCAAACCCCGCCGCCGACATGGCCAGTTCCCTGCACAGCAACGGTGCGGCCCGTAAGGTCATCGCTGCCAAAAACACGTTTCGCGCACTCAAGGATACCTCGGAAGACACCGCGGGCGGTCACGGGGCTCGGATCGCCGCTCGCCGCGTCGCCCTGTTCCAGACCCGCAACATAGCGCGTTTCTTCGACGGCATGGGCAAGGTCAGCCGGGCTCAGTCCAACATCTTCCGCGGTCCAGTACTTTCCGCCAAGCGCGTCAACCGAGCGGCCAAATGCGCGGAATAGATCGGGCGTTTTCTCGGTGCGCGAGTCGCCCCAAATCACCGCCTTACCCCCGCCGAGCGGCAAGCCGGCAATCGCATTCTTGTAGCTCATGCCCTGGGAGAGCCGTAGCGCATCGCGCAACATCTCCTCGCCGGAGGTGTAGTTCCACATGCGGCACCCTCCTGCGGCGGGGCCAAGATGTGTTGAGTGGATGGCAATCATACCCCTCAAGCCGGACATCGCATCATGGAACAGGTGCACGCCCTCATGGGCGTCGAAGGAGGGATGGTCAAACATGCAGGATCAGCCTCAATATGGACCGGCTTGTCGAATGGCGGGGACGTCTCACGGTTTCAAGACAAAAACAAGCCTCAGGGCGCGGCCTGCCTCGAGCCTTCGGACGAAACCGGCTCAAGCCATGGCAATGGCGGCGCGTTCGACGGCAAACGTCCACTGGGATCGCGCATGAATGCCAGTTGGTCTGCCCAAACCGTCTCGGCTTGTAGGTCCCGCATCAGCATATGATAGCCCGCTTCGTAGTAAGCCGTTTTCACGTGACCCGGCAGGTGCGGCGCTGTCCGGCGCATAAAGGCCTTTGGGATGATATCGTCGCGCGCGCCATAGAGCAGCAACGTGTTCTCCGGCAGGCGCGGCGCGGCGAGGTGCGCGTTTTCCATCACGGTGACGACACCGTAAACTTGGTCGATCCGGTTTTCGAAAGTGTTCAGCGGGTCGCGGCCACGCGCCTTCAACATTTCGATATTGTCGGATGGCACAATCCGATCAGCGGCGAATTTTGGCGGCGTGACAACCCAACCGGGGCGCACCTTGGTTGAGGCCCAAAGGCTCGCCCTATGGAGAGCTGGCAGCGCGCCCCATCCGCGCAAGCCGGGCCCCGACAGGATCAATCGGTCGACCCCTTCGGGCGGTGCCTCCGAGCCGAAGGCGGTCATCGCCACCGCGCCGCCCATGGAAATCCCCACAACTGTCAACACCGCATCCGGATGCCGCTCGCGCGCCAGTTTGATGGCCGTGCGCAAATCTTCGCGCATCAGGTCTTCCTGCGGCCAGCGCCCACGCCCGACGGAGCGGCCAAAGCCGCGCTGGTCATAGGCATAGGTCGTGACGCCGCGGGCGGCCCAGTAGGGCGCGGCATATTCAAATGCCGCCGCATAGTCATTCATGCCGTGCACACCGACGACGACATGTTCGGCGTCACCTTCCTGCGCAGGCCAGACCGTGAGACCAAGCTTTGCGCCATCAAAGGTCAAAAACGTATTTTCATCCGGAAGAAACATAGGAGCTGAAAGATCCGTATCTTGAATTGCCACCTGAAATCCGCGGGTCGGCGCGCAGGCCGCCAGCCACAAGCCGATCAGGACGACGCCGACAAAACATCCAAGAGCGTGCCACGAAGCTCGGGTAAGACGTCTCGCTCGAACCATTCATTCCTCTTCAGCCAAGCCGTATTGCGCCAAGACGGGTGCGGAAGCACAAATAGTCCCTCTTCGCGGAACACTCTCCAATTTTGCACCGTCTCAGTCAGCGTGCGCTGGACCCGATCTCCGAGATGCCATTTCTGCGCATATCCGCCAATCACCAAAGTCACTTTCAGGCGAGGTAGGCGCGTGAGCACGCCGGTGCGCCATGTCGGCGCGCAGCGCTTCATCGGCGGCAGGTCCCCGCCTTTCTTGTCGTATCCCGGAAAGCAAAAGCCCATGGGGACGATCGCGATCTTGGTCTCATCATAGAATGTGTCGCGATCAACACCCATCCAATCGCGCAATCGGTCACCTGACGGATCATTGAATGGCGTGCCGCTATTTGCAGCAAGATTTCCGGGCGCTTGGCTCGCAATAAGGATTTGCGCGGTCGCAGCCGCACGCAAGATGGGGCGTGGCTCCCGCGGCATCTCCCCGGCACAAAGACGGCAAGTCCGGATCTCCTCGACCAGCGAAAGAAGCGATGTTTCGGGGTCGGCACTTGGAACGGGTGGCATAGGCCGAACTTGATGCCCACCAGCCAGCATGCAACACCCATCAGCAGAAATTCTAAGGATCCGGGGACACGCCGCCATGCGTTCTTTTGTTTTTGCCAGTCTTTTTTTCGGTCTCGCAGCCTGTGGCGGGTCTGAAACAACAGTTGAACCGGTCAACGACGACACATCGATCGCGTCAACCGTTGAGGAGCAAGCGCCCAAATACCCTCTTCCCCTTCCAGAGGAGACATCTGCGGACATCTCAGGGGATGATCTGGCCGCCCGTATCAAAAGACTCGCTGATGATCGTTTTGAAGGACGCGGCCCAGGAACGAAGGCGGGCGAAGCGGCGGCGTTCTGGATTGCCGCTGAGATGGAGCGCATCGGCCTTCAACCCGGCGCAGATGGCAGTTTTCTCCAGCCGGTCGGTATGGTCGAGTTGACCCTCGACGAAGAGACCTCCGGACTGTTCATCGCCTCGGGCGACGGTCCGCCGCGCCAAACAGCCTTGGGACGCGACGCCGTGATTTGGACGAAGCGCCAGACGACAAAACCTCTTTCATACGAGAATTCCGATCTCGTCTTTGTTGGATATGGCATTGTCGCGCCCGAATATGATTGGGACGATTATGATGGTCTCGATGTTGAAGGAAAAACGGTCGTCATGCTGATTAATGACCCCGGGTTTGCCAACCCGGATGGGGACCTCTTCAATGGCGCGGCGATGACGTATTATGGTCGGTGGACCTACAAATTAGAAGAAGCCGGGCGCCAAGGCGCAGCCGGCGCGATCATTATTCATGAAACAGCCCCCGCCTCCTATGGATGGGACGTCGTTGAAAGTTCCTGGTCAGGCCCGCAAGCAGATCTCGTTCGGGCAAATGCCGGCCGCGACAGAGCCCTTTTAGAAGGCTGGATGACCGCCGACTTTGCCAACAAACTATTCGCCAAGGCGGGGGTAGACTTCGATGAGGTGAAAGCTCTAGCGGCGAAACCAGGGTTTACGCCCGTCTCACTGGATGGCCTCAACGCGTCAGCCCGGATAGAACAATCCCAGCGCACCCTCGAAAGTCATAATGTCGTGGGCATGATCCCGGGCACCACACGGCCGGACGAATATGTTCTCTATGTCGCGCATTGGGATCATATCGGCATCAAGCCAAGTCCCGATCCAGACGCCGATACGATTTATAATGGCGCCGTTGATAATGCGACGGGCACCGCTGCGATCCTCGATATTGCTGAGGCAATGGTCGACGATGAACTTGAACGCTCGGCTCTTTTCATCGCCGTGACACTGGAGGAATCCGGCCTTCTTGGGTCGGCACATTATGCCGAGACACCGACGGTCCCGCTGTCAAACATTGTGGGCGGCATCAATGTTGACGCGCTTAATCCGACGGGCCCGTCGCGGGATATGATTGTTGTGGGATATGGATCATCCGAGCTTGAAGAGCTCCTCGCCGAGCAATTGGCGGCCCAGGAGCGCGTCATCACGCCCGATCCACACCCGGAAGCTGGATACTTCTACCGGTCCGACCACGCATCATTCGCGAAGAAAGGTGTCCCCATGCTTTATGCCAATTCCGGCACCGACCTCTTACGGGGCGGCACGGCTGCAGGTGAAGCGTTTGCAAGCCTCTATGCCGCGGAGCGCTACCACCAGCCGGCTGACGAGTATGATGAGACGTGGGACATGTCGGGCATCGAGCAGAACGTAATTGCCCTTTACGAATTCGGCCGCGCACTCGCCCAGTCATCGTCCTGGCCCAATTGGTATGAGGATAACGAGTTCCGCGCGATCCGGGATGCCTCCCGCTCCGAGGAATAGAGGTGTTATCCTATCAACATGGATTTCATGCGGGAAACCGTGCGGATGTGCTCAAACATGCCGCACTCGATGCGATCCTGAGAGAGGAGACGCGTGCTGCATCCCCAATCTTCTATATCGAGACGCATTCCGGTCGCGGCCAGTACGATCTCACCGGCCAAGACGCTCAGAAAACCGATGAAGCCCGACACGGCATTATCCGTCTCTTGGGCGGCGACCCACCCCGCCCCTTAAGATCGTGGACGGATCTCGTCGATGCCCAGGGGGTCACGGCTTATCCAGGCTCCCCTCAACTCGCAGCACTGCACTTGCGGGACAAAGATCGCATGGCATTTTTTGAGCGTCATCCAACGGAGCTTAAGGCCCTTAAGGATGTCTTTGCAGACGATGACCGGGCGCTTGTTCGGTCAGGAGACGGATATTCTGGCGCCCTCCGGCTGTCTCCGCGCCGCGGAGAACGCATGATCGTCTTTATCGATCCAAGTTATGAAACCATGGACGATATGGAGGCCTTGGCCGAGTGGGCGCCCCGGGCGCTCAATCGTTGGCCTGAAGCGGCCATCATCATTTGGCTTCCTCTCTTTACGGACGAACGGGAAGCCGATTTCGGGGCGTTTCTGGCAGATCTGGAAGATGGATATGTGGCCGGGGCCCGCTGGCCGACCGATCCCGATATCGAAACGGCCTTATCCGGGACCGCGATCGTTGCTTACCGCATCCAAGCGCAATCAGGTGAGCAAATGACAAAAATTGCCGCCAGCCTGCAGTCATATTGGTCCGGCAGCTAACTAAGCGGCTGTCGCACTATCGATCTGCATAGGCATGAGGAGTTGACCGGGGCGCTGAACACTCTCGGCTTTCAGGAAAACCGCCGCACTCAGCCCGCCGTCTTCGTGCGACATCAGCATCACATCGCCGCCATGCAGACGCGTAATGTGGCGTGCGAGTGTGAGTCCAAGCCCGGTTCCGCCCTTGGACTGGGTCGGGTTTCGGTCGATCTGGTAGAAGGCCTCAAAGACGTTTTCGAGATGGTGATCCGGAATACCGGGGCCAAAGTCGCGCGCTGAGATGAAAGGCTGACCGTTCGCGGTCAATCCCGCGCGCACTTCCACGCGGTGTTCGGTGCCCCCAAATTTGACCGAGTTACTGAAGAGGCTGGTCAAGACCCGTTTCATTGCGAATGGGTCAACATTAATTTTGCTCAGTTCCGGTGCGATCTTGACGTCGAACCGACCGCAGCCCTGGATGTCGTGGTAGACTTCTGTGAGGTGGACCGCTTCATCGATCAGCTCACTGACATCGACGGCTTCGCGCTCGAGCAGGTATTTGTCCATGCCGATCTTCGAATAGTCGATAATGTCACGGGTGAGCCGCAGGAGGTGGTCGCCGCTGCGATAAATGTTTTCAGCGTATTCGGAGATGTCCGCTTCCGATAACCGAATATTCGAATCCCGCATCATTAGCTTGGAGAAGCCAAGCACGATATTCAGCGGCATCATCAACTCGTGGCTCATGGACGTTAGGAAGCGGCTCTTCGCCTCGTCGGCTTTCTCTGCTTCCGCGCGCGCGGAAATCAATTCCCGTTCGCGATCCTTCAGTGTCGTGACATCTGTATGGATCACGACACGCCCTTGCTTCCGGGTCGGACGATCTGTCCGTAAGACCCAACGCCCATCCTCCAGGCGATAAGGTTCGTCTGCAAGCCCGCCGGAAGTATCTTCCCCTTCCGGGAACCAACCTTGGAAACGTGTGTTTGCGAGGATGATGTCGCCATCCGGACCATAGATTGAAAACGCATCGTTCAGGGACTCGATCGCATCCGTCAGATCACGTTTCGCATCGCGCGCCTGGAGGAGCGATGCGACCATCTTCGCAAGGTGATGGTAGGAGTTGATGCTCCCTGCGGCGAGGGAGACGAGGAATACAACGGCCATCACCGACAGCATGATCGTCGCCTGCTGGCCAATCACCAAGCCCATGACAAATCCAGGCATCATAGCGGCGAACCCAAACCGGCACGTCACGCGCGGCAACGGAGCCAAGAGGCTGCCGAGCCCGGCTACCATGCCCGCCTGGAGACTGAAGAGGAAAGCAAAGCTGACAAGGTCACCATTCGGGCGGAGAAACAGGATCACGCTCCCCCACACAAACCCGTACACGAGGCTCGTCAGCTCGATTTTACGCAGGAACCGTCCACTCACCCGCTCCGGAAGCGGTCGATTACGAAACCCCCGCCAGCCGAGATATTGGCCGAGCCCCATGGCAAGGCCGAGGGTCCCCCAAATCGCCACCTTCCACGTTTCGACCGTAAACATGGTAATCGCGATCACTGTGAGCGCCGCAAAGAAGCTCGCAAGTGCCATCTGCGGCAACTGACTGACCGCGTGATGCTGCTGTGCCCGCGCCATCTCATTGTCGAGATCGGTCTCAATCGGTGCGGGCCGACACCAAAGGCTCAGCAGATCTGGTCGTTGAACGGTGGTTAATGTCATTTTGCCTCAATACGCCCCAAGCCCTAAAAAACTGCAAAACTAGTCGGGAAAAACCTTGTCTTATCGTGGAATTAGCCGTCCGATTGGCCTGGCCATCCGGCGTGCAATAGGGTACCGCTTGCGCCGGTTTGAGTAAGGGTTTGGGGCGTTGAGCGTCGCCGATGTCATCATTATTGGGGCAGGCCCTGGCGGCCTCAGCCTGGCACGCCTGCTCTCAGAACGCGGTCGTCGCCATTCGATTGTCCTGGAAGCGGCCGAGACGATAGGCGGCAAGTCTTCGACCGCGCGGGCCGGTGATACGCTCGCGGAGCTTGGAACATGTTATGCGACCCGGGCGCACCGCGTGACAAATCGCTGGATGCGGGAGTTCCGTATAGAGACGGGTCGGCTCGGAGAAACTCGTTTCGGCGGCGGCGAATTCATGGACTATGTGAAGGCCGGGCACGGACCATCCCTCACCGCACAGCTCCTCACCTACTTTCGCGGCCGAGCGCGCATCAACAAAGCATTGGCGGCAACATCGCCGAAACAGGCAGCGCTCGACGAGGCGGCGACCGATGTGGCGATGTGGTTGGGAGAGCGGAAGCTTGGCAAAGTTGAACGGTTTATGCGGCGCTCTTTGACCGCTCTCGGATACGGCTTTCTCGACGAAACAAGCATGGCCCAGGCCGTACGTTGGGTTGATTTCGATCTCATTTTGAGTGGCGCGCTCGGTCAGCTAACGATGCCAAAATGTGGGTGGTCGCAGTTCTGGGAACAGGTCGCCGAGGGCCTGGACGTCAGAACGGGCGTTCGCGTCGAGCGGATCGAGCGCAGCGACACAAAGAGCATTGTGCACCTCTCCGATGGGCAAGCTTTAGAAACGCGCCACCTGGTCTGCGCCATGCCGCTTGACGATTTCCTTCGCCTAACGGACGCCACGGAACGCGAGCAACGCATCGATGGCGGCGTTGATTGGGATCGCTATTTTACGACGCTTTTCGCGGCGCGCGACTGGTTCCAAACCCATGATGTAGAAGGCTGGCATGAGCCGCTGGAGCCCGGTGCGGCGCGCGGCCAGCTCCTCTCTGCACGCCTCGAAGGCGAAGAAGATGCGCTCGGCGGCCATCTCTATGTGGGCGGACAATTGCCAGGCGATTACACACGACCGGAACTCGCCGAAATTCTCCGAGCGGACGTCGCGAAGTATGGTGGTCAGGTCACCAACATCGTGCAGCAGGCTGAGTGGAAATTCTTCCCGCGCTACAAGCCCAACGCCATTCGCAACGGCTTGGTCCAGGACATGCATGCGGTACAAGGTGAAAAGCAGACTTGGTTTACCGGGTCGACCTTCTCGTTCGAGGCGGTCTCGAACATCACCAATTTCAATGTCGGTCTTGCATCCCAGATCGACAAAGCCCTTGGCAGTATCGAATGAACCTCTTCTTCCGGCTTTTGATTTTGTATCTCAAAACGAGGTTTGCTTCGGGTCGGACAGATTTCTTCGAAACCCACACGCTGAACTACCGGGTCTGGATCACAGATCAGGATCTGTTTCAGCATATGAACAATGGTCGGTATCTCAGCATTATGGATCTTGCCCTTGTCCATTGGATGATGCGGACAGGCACTTGGGCTGGGATCCGCGCCAATGATTGGATGCCACTTGCCGCATACAAAGATATATCCTTTGTCCGAATGCTGAAGTTTCCTCAGTCCTATACGGTCGAAACAACGCTTATGGGATGGCAGGACAGCTACATTATTTTGAAGCACGACTTCATGTCCCGCGGGAAATTGATCGCCGAAGCATCGACAATCGGCCGACTGGCCAGTGCGAAAGGGGATAAGCCAACCATCCAGACCGTGATCGATTCCCTCGGGCTAACGGGATTGGAATCCCCGCCCCTGCCCGAGGCGTTTTCCCGGCGCCTAGAAACGCTTGAAAACGCTCGAGAAAGAGGCAGATCACCTAAGAGGGAAACGCCTTAAGGGAGATTTTTTCTACCCTATGGCGCATTTTATCTTTACATTACCCCTTTGCGTTGCATATTGCGCATATGGCGGCTCAACCAGACTATCAGCTAGATATGAAGACCGTTCCAGACCCAGCGGTGTCGGAGTCGACGTTTCAGCTTCAATGCCTCGAAAAATCTGTTCAGTTTCTTGCCCGCGCGGTCGCAGAACTCGCCGCAGATAATGCCGCTGCAGCCCCTGCGTCACTGTCTGACTTTTATCGGATCGAAGGGCCCGAGGTTGCCCGTGACGCGCAGGCCGCGATTGTGACGTTGCGACGCCTAATATCGTCTCAGAGCGCGACCTAAACAGCCACGAGCTTATTCGATCGTGCCGCCGACTTCGATTTGCTCGTTCATATGATCCAGCAGTGCGCCGAAGCCATCTTTCTGAATGATCGCTGTGAATTGCGCCCGGCGTTCAATGTTGAACGACAACCCGTCGACCATCACGTCGACAAGGCGCGGCTCGCCATCAACTTCGAGAACGCGCCAATCAATTCCAGCACGTTCACCCCCATCGTCCGCATAGAGCTTAGACCGGACTATGAAGTCTCCCGGCCGGCGCTCAACAACATCGTTGATCTTGACGGTCCGGCTGACAAGTTCGTCGATCGAATCCGCATAGGCCGCCGCAATATAATCCGGAAATAATTGATTATAGGCCGTCAGGTCGTCCTCCGATGCGGATTTGCGTTGCTCGGACGACAAGAGAAATCGCTGCATCCGGCGGATTTCCATGTCCTTCACCAAGACATCGCGAAACCCAGCCTTACGCTCATCATCGCCGTCATCGCTGGAGGTCGCTAGTGCGCGAAGCGTATCGACAAGACCGCCAACAAACGCCTTGGGCGCCTCAGTTGCCTCAGTGCTGCTCTCGGCAGCTTGTGCTTTTGCAACAAAAGACGGGGCTACACAAATGCCCCCCAAAGCAAGAGACAGGACAAAGGCTCGCAGGCAGGTCGATGATGAAATCAAGACCGGTTCTCCTCTCATCGGGGCCCAACACCCACAATTCAACTGTGAGGACTATGCCGCATCAAAACTGAAAGAAAAATAACAAAGGGTCGTTGAACTGTAATCAAACAGTTACTGGCTTTCGCCGGGAAAGGGCATCCAAAAGCCATGGCTGAACAAGAATTGTACAAATGAGCGTGTAGGCGATCGCCAGGGTCAACAAAATGCCCATACTGGCCACACCGCGATGATCTGAAAGCATGAGCGTGCCGAACGAACCAATCGTTGTCAGGGCACTGAAAAAGACAGCCCGCGGGGTCGATGTCTCATAGACCGCGGCGGCATGCGCGCTTCTCCGCGCCCGAATGCCGAGGTGAATGCCACTATCGGCCCCCACACCGACCAGCAGTGGAACGGCAATGACATTGGCGAAATTGAACGGAACTCCCAATAGGGCCGCTGTGGCCGCCGTCAGAACCGCGGCGAGAACGAGCGAGAAAAGGATCACGCTCACGAGAAGCGTATCGCGAAGGACAAAGGCAAGGAGCGCCGCGACGGACGCCCAAGCCACAATCACAGCCAATAACATCGCTTCGGAAATGACGCGGCCGGATTCTAAGACGCTCCGCGCTGACCCCGCTGCGCGGGGCGCGACGTCACGGACCGATTCAACAAATCTGAGCCGCGCGTCCGGATCGCGCAGATCGTCCATCGGCTCAATCTGAAGCCGCAAACGCCCCGAGTCCGACTGGAAGCGAGTCGACAGACTTCGCGGCAATTCGTCGAAGATCACCTCAGATGGATAAATCTGTTGCTGGAGCCGGTCGTACTGTAGCGGCCAAAAGCGAAATATGTCGCTTGAAACGGCATCGCCTATCGAGGGATTGGTAACTAACTGCTGGTCGAGGCGTTCCAGCACGCTCAACAGTCTATTACCTTCCTCGATATTTAGCTCCGCGAGTTTTGCACGCAGACGCCCAGGGGCATTATCAATCAGGCTTTGCGGAATCTCTTCCGAACTATCGAATATCAAAGACAGACCAACCGACGCCCAATCGATCGTATCGAGCTTTTCGAACTGATTCTCAGGAATAAGGTCCGCCGGCCCAATCACATCTTTGACCGTAGGCAACGCTTCAATCATTGGGGCGACGCGGTCTGCCTCTTCCTGGTCATCGACGAGAAGCGAGAGATTGTAGGGCTGACCATCATCTTCCTCGAACAACATGTCAAAAGCGATGACCGAAGACGCGTCCGGATCACGAAGAGACATCGGATCGGCATCAAACCGAACCTGGGGAAGAATTGATATGGCGCCGAACCCGATCAAGATCGTCGCCACGGCCATCGCGCCACGTAGTTTGTTCGAAACGTGAAGCTTCGGAATAACGATACCCGACAGGCCATCCGCGCGCCGGATTCCCGAGTTCGCTGGGAGAAGCGCGAATACGGCCGGCAGCAGTGAGACCGCCACAATAAAGGCCACGAGCACGCCGAAGCCGGAAATTATCCCGAGCTGTGTCATCCCCGTGAAATCTGTTGGGGCGAACGCAAAGAATGCGATCGCCGAAGTGGGCGCGCAAAGAGCGAGGGCACTGCCGATGAGTCGATTGGACTTGAAAATGGCGGCGCGGCACGGTCGGCCAATTGTGCGCTCTTCCTGAACGTGCATCGCCAAATGGATCATGAAATCGATCCCGAGACCGACCAGAAGCACTGTAAAGGCCACAGACACAAGGTTCAAAGCATCAAACATCAGGCCGGCGAACCCGGCCGTGATGGCAATCGTCATGACCAGCGCAATGAGCGATGTCAGCACGAGAACCCGCGAGCGCAGGGCTATCAGCAGCAACAAAGTTATGAACAAGAATGATAGGGCGAGCGATATACCGATCCCGTCGGTGACGCTGGCCAATTCTTCCGTTCTCAGCACGGGATTGCCGGTGATCGCGGCGGTCACCTCAAAGTCGCCTTGGGCCACCACTTCGGCCACCGCCTTGTCGATCGCGCGAACCGCCGGCCGCGCCGGCTGTAGTCGGGTCATGTCTAGGACAGGAGAGATGGAAACGACGCGCTGGTGAAGATCGTCACCAAACTCGTCTTCGGACCGGAAAATCTCCTGCCAAGACAGGGGCTCCGGTGCACCATTCAGTCGACCTTCAATTGTATCCGATAGAGCTTCAAAGGCCCGGGTCAGGGCCAATTGTGGTTCCTCTCCGGGTTCCAGCGGCTCAAGCGCATCTGCAAGGGCCAGCGACAGCCGATCGAGGGTCGGCTCCCGCCCGAGACGCTTTATAAGCGGACCCGCCGCCGAGATATTCGCGAGAATCTCATCTAATTCGTCGGACTCAAGATAGAGGAGCCCGTTTCGCACAAGAAACGGGTCTACCGAGGCGGCGAAAACATCGGTGACAACGTCTGTGCGTTCGCGAAGCACGTTCGAAACCCGTACGGTGAACGCGTCGGCCTCGTCTTCACTGCGGGCGCGAACAACGAGAGCGATTCGGTTCTCTTCTTCGCTAAATGTCTCTTCGAACTCCATTTGAGCCTGGCGGTAGTCAAGGTGCGAAGAGACCATTTGCGAGGTATCGGAATTCACCCCCAGGCGCGTCGCCGCCGAGTAGAGACCTGCAATCGTCGCAACAATGAGCAGAAATATTGTGAGGCGGGGACGACGCATGACCGCTGACATCCAGACCCAAAGCCCGCCTTCAATACCTGCCAAAAGTCGAAGGTTCATGCTGTGAACTTTACGCTCGGGGATTGGGGAAGTTGAGCCTCATGTCAGACCCTAGACTGCGCCGCTCGGGCCTGTCCACAGCGCGATGCTGCCGGCGCAATATTGACGCGACCGCTCATCTTTTGGGCGTTGCCCGCGAGATCACAAATCAGAAGACGCTGCGCCTCCTGCGGGCCCGGCATTACCAGTTGACCAGGCGCAGCTACGCGGAAGCCGATGACAGAAAAGTAATCTATGGCGCCTATTAAAATAGCCGCCTGAAAAGCGGCCCCACGCGCAGCACGCAGCAGTTCATCGAGGATACGAAGGCCGAGACGTGCGCCGCGATATGCCGGATCAACCGCCACGGGCCCAACGAAAACCGCTGGACCGCCCTCCTCGACCTCAATTGGCCAGGCTCGGGCAACGCCGACAACACGACCATCGACAACGCCCACCCGATTGATCTCTGGCAGGGACGCATTGAACTCTCTCAACCGCTCCGCTGTTTTTGCAAAATGACCCGGCCCAAACGTCCGGTCGAACAGACCCTCAATCTGTTCGGCATGCTTATCTGGCTGCTCGGGCGTGATGATGACCATCGCCGGGCGTTAAGCGATCGTTGGACCCAGTACAACGCTCAATCGGAACACGGCGCCAAATTCATATTCGTTGCTCGATCCCTCCAACAAACCGGTCGGGGTGATTTCGGCTTTTCATTGTGTTTGGAAGCCGTATCCTGGAACCGTTGAGACAGAAAAGTCAGGGAAAACACGCACATGGGAACTCTGGACGGAAAAGTTGTATTGGTCACCGGCGGCGGTAACGGCATCGGTAAGGAGACGGCTCTTTTGGCCGCCCGAGAAGGCGCCAAAGTCGTCGTCAACGATCTTGGCGGCGGTTTAAGCGGCGGCGATGCGGGAGATGCCGGTCCGGCCGAAACAGTCGCGCAGGAGATTCGCGCTGCCGGCGGCGAAGCGGTCTCCAATTCAGATAGCGTGACCGATTTTGCCGCCGTCCAAAGCATGGTCACCCAGGCCATGGACAGTTTTGGCGGCCTGCATGCAATCATTAACCCAGCCGGCATTCTCCGCGACGGCATGTTCCACAAAATGTCGGAGGACGACTGGAAAGCCGTGATTGATGTTCACCTCCACGGTAGTTTCAATGTGACCCGAGCCGCGATCGAACATTTCCGGGAACAAGAAGACGGCGCCTTTGTGCTGTTTACGTCGACGTCCGGATTGATCGGCAATATTGGTCAGGCGAACTATGCCGCCGCTAAGCTCGGCATCATGGGACTTTCGCGCATTGTCGCCATGGAAGGCGCGCGCAAAAACGTCCGTTCGAACATTATCGCGCCGTTTGCATGGACCCGGATGATCGCGTCGATCCCCGTTAAGGACGAAGCTGGCGCAGAACGGGTGGAACGGATGCGCCGCGCCATGCGCGCCGATCAGGTTGCCCAATTGGCCGTCGCGCTCTGTGCCGACGGCGCGAAGGACGTCTCCGGTCAAGTCTTTGCTGTTCGTGGCAATGAGGTTGTCCTGTTCGATCAACCCCGCCCCGTCAAATCAGTGGCCCGTCTTGAAGGCTGGACGCCGGAAACGCTGATCACTCAGGCCCTGCCCGCGATGAAATCGGATATGTTCGATCTCGGCGCGACGACGAGTGTCTTTCCCTATGAGCCGATTTAGGCAGAACGTTAGAGCCGAAGCGTGCAGGCCTCGTTCAGGCTTGGCCGGGCGACGGTGACCGAGGCGAGACCTGGAATCGTGGTCTTGAGTCGTTCCGCCGCCCAAAGGGCAATGTTTTCAAGCGTTGGCACATCGAGGCCCGGAACGTCGTTCAGCATTTTATGGTCAAGCAGTTGGGCGACTTCGGTGAGCGCCGCGGTGAGCACGGCAATGTCTTCGACCCAGAGCTTGCCCGGCTGGACCGTGCCGCAAACGGAGGCCTCCAGGCGGAAGGAGTGCCCGTGCACCTGGCCATAGGTGTCGTCCTTGCCGCGCCCCGGCAGCCGGTGGGCAGCTTCAAAGGTCACCGCCTTTGAGATCTCGAAAACCTGACCTTCCGGGGTCATGGCAAGCCGATCAGTTTGTGGGTCTGTAAGCTCAGTCGCCATTGGGGATGCTTCATACAATACTTTGCGGCGGCTTGTATGTTGGCCTCGGTATCGGGTCCATCCATCGGTTGCAGAAAAAAGTGCGCGAAATCGAGATCAACAAACTGATCTGGTGGGGCGTCAGCCTGGGGGAAGACGAGTTTCAGCTCTTGGCCGAAACGCTGGACAAGCGGAGCCGTTGATTTCGGACTGACGCAAATCCAATCGATCCCATCTGGCGCGCGCAGTGTGCCATTTGTTTCAACCCCGATTGAGAAGCCGGCGGCATGTAGGGCCGCGATCAGCTCGGCGTCGAGCTGAAGCAAGGGCTCACCGCCCGTGCAGATGACATATGGCTGGCCGCCGGTCGTATCCCGTGTCCAAATCGATATGACATGGTCAGCGACGGCATCTGCGGACGTGAACTTCCCGCCGCCAGGGCCATCGGTGCCGATAAAATCGGTGTCGCAAAAATTGCAGACCGCGCTCGCACGATCACGCTCGAGCCCAGTCCACAGATTACAGCCTGCAAACCGCAGAAAGACGGCGGCGCGGCCGGTCTGGGCACCCTCCCCCTGGAGGGTAAAGTAGGCCTCTTTGACGGAATAGGTTCTCACAATTTGGCCCCATTGACCCAGCGGGTCCAGCCTTTCGCGCGTAGTTCACAGGCCGGGCATTCCCCGCACCCATATCCCCAATCGTGGCGTTTCGAGCGATCTCCCCGGTAACAGGTATGGCTGTGCTCGATGACGATTTGAACGAGGGCGTCGCCTCCAAGCTCATGGGCCAACGCCCAGGTGCCCGCCTTATCGATCCACATGAGCGGGGTCGCAATTTCAACCGGCTTGTCCAGGCCAAGCGATAGGGTTTCAGCCTGTGCGTCGAGGGTCGTCCGCCGGCAATCGGGATAGCCGGAATAATCGGTCTCACACATCCCGCCGACGAGAACGGTTGCCCCCCTCCGCCAGGCCAAGGCGCCTGCAAGCGTCAAGAATAGGAGGTTACGCCCGGGCACAAAGGTGTTTGGCAACCCGTCTTCACCGGTTTTGATCTCAATCTCATCCGTCATCGCCGTCTCACCAAGATCAGAGAGGACACGCGCGTCGAGCATATGATCATCACCAAGCCGGTCTCCCCAGGCCGGGTTGACGGATAGCATCTCGCGCCGGACCGCTATCCGACAGTCCAATTCGACACGGTGTCGTTGGCCATAGTCAAACCCAACCGTTTCGACCCGGTCGAATCGCGACAGTGCCCACGCCAAACACACCGTGGAATCTTGGCCGCCCGAGAAGAGGACAATGGCTTTTTGGTCACAGTCGGTCGTCATTCGCAGTCTCAAGATCAGGCGTAGCCGCTACAGAATGCGGATTTATTGCGCTTTCAGCGCCAAAACTACCCCGAAGCGCAATTCCTTGCTCCAACACAAGTTGACATGGCGCATATCTTGCTCGCCAATTAGTGCACGATCCCTAGCAAATGGGGACGAAAAAATATCGAGGCGTGCACCAAGCATGTCGACGGGAGGAAATTCGAATGAAAGTCACAAGACGCCACCAGTCCGTCTTACTAAGCTCGGCCGCAGCTATGGCGCTCGCGTTTAATGGGCCAGCCGCCGCCGCGCAAGAAGTCGAGGGCGACGCGAACACACAAACCGCTCAAACGGATGCCGATTCTCGCCGGCTTGGTGAGATCACGGTGACGGCGACCCGTAGGGAAGCCTCGATCCAGGATGTTCCGATTGCGGTGACTGCGCTCAGCCCCGTGGAACTGGAACGCCAGGGCATTCAGGATCTGCGAACGCTCGACCAGTTGTCCGCGAGCTTCAACCTCAATTCGTCCCAGACCGAATCGCAGGGTACGACGATCCGAATTCGTGGGGTCGGCACAACGGGAAACAATATTGGCCTGGAAAGCGCCGTCGGTGTGTTCCTGGATGGGGTCTATCTCGCCCGTCCCGGGATCGCCCTTGGTGACCTTGTCGATTTGGAGCAGGTCGAAGTCCTGCGGGGCCCGCAAGGGACGCTGTTCGGCCGGAACACATCGGCCGGTGCGTTGAACATTACCACGCAGAAGCCGAACCTTGAGCGCGTCGATGGGTTTGGAAACGTCTCCTATGGCAATCTGGACTTTGTGAATGTCCAAGGCGGTGTAAGCGTTCCAATCGTCAAAGATCAGCTGGGTCTTCGCGTGTCGGGCGCCTATCGCCGGCGCGACGGCTTCGTCAACAGCACAGCCGGCGATGGGTCGATCGAATCAAACAATCGCGACCGGTGGCTCGTCCGCGGCCAACTCCTCTGGGAGCCAACTTCGGATATCTCTATCCGGCTGATCGGGGACTATGCCGAGGCGGATGAACAGTGCTGTGACGCCGGCATCATTCAGGATTCAAACGTCTTCCTGCCAGGCCTCCTGCCGGGCGGCGCGTCTTTCGCCAACCTATCGGGCTTACCGAATATGGCTGGTGCGCCGGCGTCTGGCTTCGACGCAGCCCAGAATGAGCAGCAGTCCAATTCCGAGCAGTTTGAAAACCCATTCGAACAATGGGGCATTTCGGGCCAACTCGATTGGGACCTCGGCTTCGCCAATTTGACCTATATCGGCGCCTTTCGAGATTTCTTCGCCGAGAGCGTCCAGGAAACCGATTTTAACGAGCTTGACATCTTCTCGGTTGCAGGTGTGACAGCGGCTAATCCCGGGCTCGACGACTCGCCGAGCTTTGACGATATTACATCGCAGACTCACGAGCTTCGTTTCCAAGGCACACTCTTTGACGATCGCCTGGACTGGCTCGTCGGCGGTTTCTTCTCCAATGAAGAAATCAACGAAGTCGCGCCGCTCACACTGGGTGAGGACTATCAGATTGCAACAAGTGTCCTGTTCCAACCGCTCATCGTAGGAACACCGCTCGAAGCGCTTGGACCGAATGTGTCGCTTGCCCTCGCCCAGGGGATCGATGCCAACGGCAATTTTGCGCTGAACAGCTTCACGCAGGATTCCACCTCGTTCTCATTCTTCACTCACAACACACTTGCCATCACTGATCGGTTGGATTTCACGGTCGGCGTTCGGTATGTGAACGAAGATAAGGACGGCAACTTCACCCAGCTGGCTGCGACGCCGGCCGCTGAATCAGCCTGTTTCGGCACGCTGACAAACCCACTCATCGCCCCAGGCGGCGCCGCTGAATCCCTTGGTGGCCTCGCTGTCGCGCTGTCGTGTTTCCCATTCTCGACGACAGTCGATATCGCAGCCGCCATTCCAACCGCACCAACACCGCAAGAATTTGACGGTAACTTCGACGATGACGAAGTCGTTTACACCTTGCGGGCAGCCTATGCGCTCTCGGACACGGTGAACATTTATGGCGGCTTCACCCACGGCTTTAAGGCTGGCGGTTTCAACCTTGACTCCTCGGCGGCCGTTCTTGGCGCAGACCCATCCTTCGACTCAGAGGAAATCGACGCCTGGGAAGTCGGAATAAAATCAGACCTCTTCGGCGGCCGCGTGCGGGCCAATGCCGCGGTGTTCCACCAGGAACTGGATGACTTCCAGGTGCTCGAATTTACGGGCATCCAATTCGTAACGTTCAATGTTCCAGAGGCGCTCAGCACGGGGGCTGAACTGGAAGTCACGGCGCGGGTCCTGGATCAGCTCACGCTAAACACGGCGATGACCTACGCCAACGCCCGGTATCCGAGCGATTGCGCGGGCGACATCACTGATCCGAACGTGACCAATTTGTGCGGCGCCGACCTGACAAACGCGCCTGAGTTCGTCGGCATTTGGGGCGCCACTTGGGAAGACACTTTCAACGCGTTCGGAACAGACCTCGCTTACTTCGGTAATCTCAATGTTCGGTATGAAACAGATCGTCGGACGTCGACCCAGCCGACTGTTGTCGGAACGGATATCGCCCTGCCCTTCGATATTCAGGAAGCGAACACAAAGCTAAACCTGCGCGTCGGGATTGGTGATCCGGACGGCCGCTGGCAACTGGAAGGGTGGGCCGTCAACCTCACCGACGAAGTCACCCGGAACGTGACCTTCAACATTGCCTTCCGCGGCGGGACCTTCCTTGCCCCGGCGCTGGGGCCTGAAGCGATCGGACGCGGCATCTTCACGTCGGAGCCACGGACCTATGGTGTGACCCTCCGGACGCGCTTCTAAGCCTGTCTAATCGTAAGACGTGAGCGGCCCGCTGTTCCCAGGCGGGCCGCTTTTCTATATGTCGGTGACAAAAGACTGATCTCCGTCCCGAGAGGAATTTCCAATGCTGCGCTACGCTCTCCTAACGACCACCCTCCTCAGCCTTGCCGCCTGCGGTGGAGAAACGACCGCCGTTCCTGCGAATGCACCAGAGTCTGATTTCTCGCTAACGCCGGTTGTTGAGGAACTCGAATTCCCTTGGGGTATCGCCGTGCTGCCGGATGGCAACATGCTGGTCACTGAGCGTGAAGGCCGCCTCAATCTTGTGACACCCACGGGCGACAAGACGGTCATCTCTGGCGCACCGGACGCGTTTGTTGAGCGTCAGGGTGGGTACTTTGGCCTCGCTCTTGATCCAGACTTTGCGAGCAATCGGACGATCTACATGTCCTATGCCGAGGGAGACGCTGGCGATAACGCGACCGCCGTGATGCGGGCCGTCCTTTCAGAGGATGGCACGGCACTTTCGGATGTCACCGACATCTACCGGGCTGACGCTAGAGATACAGCCTTCCATTTTGGCGGGCGCCTGCAATTCCTGCCCGACGGCACACTCTTGGTCAGCCTCGGCGAGGGCTTCCGCTATATGGAGGATGCCCAGGATCCGACGAATACCCACGGAACACTCGTACGCATCAATTCGGACGGATCGATCCCGGACGATAATCCGTTTGCTGATGGCGAAAACGGCAAGGCCGAGGTCTACTCTTATGGCCACCGCAACATCCAGGGCCTCTGGTACGATGCAGAGACAGATACGATCTTTGCCAGCGAACACGGTCCGAAGGGTGGCGATGAGGTAAACATTATCGGAGCCGGCAATAATTATGGCTGGCCGGCGATTACCTATGGCCTCAACTATGATGGCTCAGTCATCACGACGAAGACCGAAGCGCCCGGCATGGAGCAGCCGATTGTGAAATGGGTTCCCTCCATCGCGCCATCAGGCCTTCTTCGTTACACGGGCGCAAAGTATCCGGAATTGACCGGCGGCCTCCTCGCCGGTGGCATGAATGGCCCCGCTGGACAGAAGCTCGTCCATATCGCACTCGATGGCACAACACCGGTGTCTGAGACGTATTATCTCACCGATCTTCAGCGGCCGATCAGGGATATCGCTCAAACGGCGGAAGGCGACCTCTATGTCGTCACCCACGAACTCGATGGCGGCCTTTACCGGCTGACCCCCGGCAACTGATCAGACCCCAAGCTTTCGCCGAGAGCGCAGAGCGGTTGACAGCGTACCGTCATCGAGCTGCGCAAGATCGCCGCCAACGGGAACGCCATGGGCGAGCCTTGAAACCTCGACGCCGAGATCGCTCAGACGGTCAGCGACGTAATGCGCCGTTGTTTGGCCATCAACGGTCGCCTCAAGGGCAAGGATGACTTCCTTGATGGATCCGTGCTCGATCCGCGAGACGAGCTTGTCTATGTTCAACTCGTCTGGGCCGATGCCATCAATGGCCGACAGGACACCGCCAAGGACGTGATAGCGCCCACGAAACGCACCGGCGCGCTCAAGCGCCCAAAGGTCAGGGACGTCTGCCACCACACACAGAACGCTTTCATCGCGACCGGGGGCACGGCACACCGCGCAAGGCTGGAGCGTGTCAAAGTTACCGCAAACTTGGCAAGTCTCAATACGCTCGGCCGCCTCCCCCAGCGCTGCTGCGAGCGGGCCCAGCAGGGTATCGCGGCGCTTGAGCAAGTGGAGCGCGACCCGGCGCGCCGACCGCGGCCCAAGCCCCGGTAGCTTACCGATCAGCTCGATCATTTTCAGGATTTCGGGGCCGGCGATCCGTTCGGTCATTGGGTGACGTGCCGCGCTAGAACGGCATTTTGAAGCCAGGGATCATCCCACCAAGGCCTGCCGTCGCTTCTTTCATGGCTTTTTCGGTCGCCGCTTCCAGATTACGCCGCGCTTCGTTGTGGGCCGCCTTGATGAGATCTTCTAAGATTTCGGGCTCATCGCCCATCAGCGATTTATCGATCGCGAGCGCCACCAGCTCGCCCTTCCCTTTCAGCGTCACCTTCACGAGGCCGGCACCGGCTAAGCCATCGGCTTCGATGTCTTCAACCTTCTGCTGCGCTTCAGCGAGCTTCGCCTGCATTTCCTGCGCCTGGCGCATGATATTTGCGATGTCTTTCATGGTCTATCCTCTCGCCGCGCGCTTCTGCGCCATATCGATGATGTTGCCTTTATCCGCATCTGCCGCGCTGTCTTCCAGGCGGACATCTGTGATCTGCGCCCCTGGAAACAAGTCCAACGCCGCCTTCACGGCCGGATGCGCCGCTGCTGAGGCGATCTTTTCGGCCTTCAAACGCGCCTGACGCTCTTGAAGGGTTTCTGTCTCAGCAGGCTTTATCCCTCGCTCAACCGTCCAATTCTCGCCGGTCGCGGATTTGAGGAAATCGGCCATCCGAACAAGGAGATTACTCGGCGCATCGGGCTTCAGCTCGCAGGTCACCGTCAGTCCTTTGACCGAAACGGGTCGGACGTATTTTGAGACATCGCCGGAGAGGATCGCCTCACGGTGAGTGTCCATAAGGGCCACCACGTCCTCAAGTGACGCAATGGCCGGCGCGCCGGCGGGCTTAGCGTGTGGCTTTCCCGGCGCAGCGGAGGCCTCCCGGCCTCCGGATGCCATCTGGCGCGCCGCATCTTCAGGGGATGGGAGGTTTGCCGCCGCGACCAGGCGCAGCACGACCATGCGGGCCGCAACAGCAATATCGGGCGCGGTCTGCGCCACGCCGTACCCGGACAAAAGAATCTGCCAATAGCGGGCCGCCTGGGCCGGAGTGACCTTTTGCGCCATGGCGCGTGTCCGCTCGATCCAGTCCGACGGACCGCCCGGGTCATAGGCATCGGCGAGTGCCTTGGCAGTCGCGACATCGGCGGCGATCTCAATCAGATCCTTGATCAGAACTAACGGATCGGCTCCATCGTGGACTTGTTGTTCGACCTCGTTCACCGCAGCAGCAGCCTCTCCGGAGATCGCCGTGTCAAAAAGTGACAGGAGACGCGTGCGGTCCGCAAGGCCCAGCATGTCACGCACCGCGGCGGCCGAGACAGTTTCCCCGTCCACGTGCTGGACGAGCGCCTGGTCGAGGATCGAGAGGCCGTCGCGCACGGACCCTTCAGCGGCGCGGGCAATCAGCGCACACCCTTCTTCAGAAACGGTGACGCCCTCGGCTTGAGCGATACGGCCAAGATGCTTGGCCAGCCCAATCGGATCGAGCCGCTTCAGGTCAAACCGCTGGCAGCGCGACAAGACGGTGACTGGCACTTTGCGAATCTCGGTCGTCGCAAAGATGAACTTCACATGGAGCGGCGGTTCTTCAAGTGTCTTGAGGAGTGCATTGAACGCCGCCGTCGAAAGCATGTGCACTTCGTCGATAATGTAAACTTTGTAACGGGCCGACACCGGGGCATAGCGCGCGCCGTCGAGAAGGTCCCGCATATCGGCCACGCCAGTGCGCGAGGCCGCGTCGAGTTCCAACACGTCAGGATGACGACTTTCCATGATCGCCTGGCAATGCTCGCCCGGTGGATCAAGCGTCAAACTCGGGGCATCTTCGTCGCTGGTCCTATAATTGAGGGCCCGCGCCAAGAGACGAGCGGTGGTGGTTTTACCTACGCCCCGAACGCCTGTGAGCATGAAGGCGTGGGCGATCCGGCCGGTCTCAAACGCATTCGAGAGCGTGCGGACCATCGCCTCTTGTCCGATGAGATCTGAGAAGAGTTTCGGCCGGTATTTGCGCGCAAGAACCTGATAGCCAACGTCATCAGACCCGCCGGTCTCGGCTTCTCCAAACATGGAGAAGGTCTCGGTATCGTGTATCGGTTCGATATCATCGCTCATAGCCTAGCAGTATGCGATAGACTCGCCGTCGGCGGCAATCGCTACGCGCTGGGTCGCGGCACCGGCCTGTGGAAAGCATCGGCGCAGCAAAGACAGACTTTACAAGTGCGCCGGCACTTGTCAGCACCCTACCAGGTAATGACGAAGGATGTACGCGATGCGACGTCTATTGATCGGAACCCTCGACCTGTTTCGGCGCGCGAGGCTTGGCTGGCGAAAACTGCGAGGACGGACCGAAGCCGATGTCCATGCAGAGGCCACGGTGTCTGGCCAGGCTTGGGCGGAGTATTGCGACACCCTGAAGAGCGCTGGAGCCGCGCTCCAGTTCCCGGGCACTCCGCAGGATCCGTTCAACCAGGCCGAGGGGTATCGCTACCTGTCGCGGCTCGTTCGTGCGGGCCTGGAAGCCTTTATCGAACATGGCGACGTCTATGCGCCAGAGCTGCACCGGCTTTGTCATGAGACCATCAAGATCGGGGCCGATAATCCCGACAATTACTATCAAAGCTGCAATCTAGACGGCGCTTACACCTACCGCGTGACCGGCACGCGCGGCACGGTGGCGTATCTCAGCTTTGCGACGAAATCCGGCCACTATGGCGATGGCAACCTCGCTATGCCGCCGGTTGGAGAAATCGATGCGAAGGAAATGGAATTTGATGCGGACGGACGTTTCGAACTGATCCTGAGCCGCGAACGCCAGCGCGGGAACTGGCTGCCACTGCCGGAGGGATATGCCCTGTTCATCGTGCGCCAGACCCATCTTGATCGGGAGACCGAACAGATTGCGGACCTAACGATTGAGTGTTTGGACGGGCCACCCCACGAAGCCGGCAAATTCTCACCGGAAAAGCTCGTCTCGGGGCTTCAGTCGGCCGGCAAGTTCGTGGCGGGGGCGCCGCTTCTGTTCGCCAAATGGGCAAACGACATGCAGAAGCATTCAAACCAGCTGCCACAATTTTCAGACGAGGTATCGAACCGGGCCGGCGGTGACCCGAATATCGCCTATTATCACAGCCACTGGGCCCTGGCGCCGGATGAGGCGCTGGTCATCGAGGTGATGCCACCGGAGTGTGAGCACTGGAACTTCCAGCTCAACAATTATTGGATGGAAAGCCTCGACTATTCGCGCCATCGCATCCACACAAACAAGCACTTGGCGACCTATCATGAAGACGGATCGGTGACCGTGATCGTCGCGCATGAGGACCCTGGATTGCCGCAAACGAACTGGATTTCGACTGTCGGTCACCAAGACGGGACGATGTGCTGGCGATGGGTGCGCCCCGACCGTCGGATCGAACCGTCGACCCGGGTCGTCAAGCTCGCCGATCTCAAGCTCCCGATGGCTGCCGAATGAACGCCGCCGCGACCACCACAAATTACTCTCAGCCCTACAGGCCGCTTCTTATCCGCGCTTTGAACGGCGTCGGCGGCCCCTTTAGTGGGCCACTGGATCCAGATCGTCTTCTGTTGTCAGCCCGGAAGGATACCGGTCTTCACAATCTGTCCGACGCCCCTCTGATGGAGCCGCTTGGCCAGCTGTGCGCGGCGCTGAACGCGGCTCCGCGTT
>JBCAWP010000004.1:0-27862 GCA_038534535.1 Pseudomonadota bacterium | reverse complement strand
TCGGACTTGACGACGCCGCGGTTCAGAAGCTCCTCGGCGATTTGCACCGCATTGAGCGCTGCGCCTTTGCGCAAATTATCGGACACGACCCACATGGCGAGGCCGTTCTCAACAGTTGGGTCGCGCCGCACGCGGGACACGAAGGTTGCCCAGTCACCCACACAATCAATCGGTGTCACGAATTGATCTTCTTCAGGATTGTCGATCAGCATGATTCCGGGGCTCTCACGGAGGAGCTTGCGGGCGGACCCCGGCGTGATCGGCCCAGAGAGCTCGATGTGGACAGCTTCTGAATGGCCGACAAAGACCGGCACGCGGACGCATGTGACCGACAACTCGATCGATGGATCGATCATCTTCTTCGTTTCGTTCCACATCTTGGCTTCTTCGTCGGTATAGCCATCCTCGCGGAAGACACCGATTTGCGGGATGACGTTGAAGGCGATCTGGCGCGCGAATTCTTCCGGCTCGGGTGTTTGGTTCACGTAGATGCCCTTGGTCTGGTTCCAGAGCTCGTCCATGCCCTCTTTGCCCGCGCCGGAGACGGACTGGTAGGTGCTCACCACCACCGCTTGATGCCGACCGCATCGTGGAGGGGCTTGAGCGCGACGACGAGCTGAGCGGTCGAACAGTTCGGGTTCGCGATGATATTTTTCTTGGCATATCCCATCACCGCGTCGGCGTTCACTTCTGGAACGACGAGAGGCACGTCGGGGTCCATACGCCAGGCGGAGGAATTGTCGATCACAATGCATCCAGCCGCCGCAATCTTCGGGGCCCACACCTTCGACACCGAGCCACCGGCGGACATCAGCGCGATATCGGCGCGCGAGAAGTCGAAGCCTTCGAGATCGTGGCATTTCAAGTCTTCGTCGCCATAGCTGACTTCACGCCCAACAGACCGGCGAGAAGCAATCGCGAAGACCTCATCGGCCGGAAACTGGCGCTCGGCGAGGATGTTAAGGAGCTCCTGACCGACATTTCCGGTGGCTCCAACGACTGCGATGCGCGTGGCCATATTATTCACTCCTTGAGGTTGCCGCGTGACGCGGATGAGGCGAGCAGCGGGTCATACCGGGTTTGCGATACAACTGCAAAACCCTGTTGGTGTGGACCCGTCCCTGATATGTAACAAACACGTCATTTTGTCGGCCGCCGAGGGAAAATCCCATGTCCTATGAGGCTCACATCGTCTCGCGCTATATCGCCTTCTATAATGAGCGAAACATTGACGGCATGCTCGACTGCGTCACCGATGACGTCATCTTCGAGAATATCTCCAATACTGGCCAGTCCATGCGGTTAGAAGGGCGAGAGGCCATGGGCGATGTGGCGCGTCTCTCCGGAAATGCCTTTTCCTACCGGCGCCAGACGGTGGTGAGCTTCATCGAGACGGGCGATCGCGCGGCCGCCGAGATCACGTTTGAGGGCAAGGCCGCCGTCGATCTGCCGAACGGTGTGAAAGCCGGCGAGATGGTATCGATCCGGGGGGCGAGCTTCTTCGAGCTGCGCGGGGGAAAGCTGAGCCGGATCGCAGATTATAGCTGAGCGGGCCTGCTGCCATAATCACTGACAATGAGTTGAGCGCACGAGAGCCGGATTGAGCGCGGTCATCGGCCAGATTTGGGCTATATAATCTCAAATAACTGCCGGGAGGCCTGAGATGCAGCGCGCACGCAAGACGTTGAAAATCTTTCATTCGATTGCTGCCTGCGGGATCATAGGCGGGCTCGGCTGCTACATGGTACTGCTCGCGATCTCTGTCCCGGAGACGCTGCAAGGCTATGCAGACCTTCGCCAGTCGATCTCCGTGATCAGCAATTATGTGATTTTCCCGTCGCTCGCGCTGGTCATCGGGACGGGGCTCTTAGCGATGGTCGTGCACGCCCCATTCATGGACAAGGGCTGGGCCTGGCTGAAGACGATTTCGGGTCTTCTGATGTTTGAAGGCACGTTGACGATTATCGGCGCACGGGCGAATTACGCCGCGCAGAAGTCTGCGGAAATTGCTGCGGGCGCGATCCCGGCGGACTCCCTTGGTGACCTGATCTCCCGCGAATGGGGAACGCTTGCCATCGTCATGGGGATTGCGATCGCCAACGTCATACTCGGCGTCTGGCGACCGAAGCGGATCATGCCGCAAGCGAGCTGGGAGAAAGACGCCGCCTCAGACCAGCAAGCGGACGCTGCGCCGGTTCAAGCCGAATAAACTGGCCTCGTGCGCTAGAGCGCAGCAAGAATAGCGCTGGTCATGTCGGCAGTTCCCATCTCACCGCCAATATCTCGCGTCCGGGCACCGGAATTGAGCGCCGTTTCGACGGCGGCAGACAGCCGGTCCGCAGCGTCGGCACGTCCAAGCGACCAGCGCAGGGCCATTTCGAGCGACAAGATCGTCGCGCAAGGGTTGGCGGCGCCTTGGCCAGCAATGTCCGGTGCCGATCCGTGGACTGGTTCGAACAGGCCGGGCGTTTCCGGTGCGCCGAGGCTCGCCGATGGGAGCATGCCGATGGAGCCCGTCAGCATGGCCGCTTCATCGGATAAGAGATCGCCGAACAGATTTCCCGCCAGGATCACGTCAAACTGGGTCGGCTCGCGCACGAGCTCCATGGCGCAGGCGTCGGCGAGCATATGGGTGAGGCTTACCCCCTCCCCGGTTTCGGCGTGGCGGGCGGTGACTTCCTGGCGCCAGAACAGGCCGGACTCCATGACGTTCGACTTTTCAACCGAGCACACCCGGGCCTGGCGGCCGCGCGCCAGTTGAAAGGCAACATCGGCGACCCGGTGCACTTCGGATGCGGTATAGCGGGAGGTCTCAAAGCCGTAACGCTCACCGGTCTCGTCGATACCGATACCACGCGGCTCTCCGAAATAGACCCCGCTCGTCAGCTCCCGGACAATTAAGATATTGAGACCACGGACCTTTTCAGGCTTGAGGCTTGAGGCGTCGACGAGCGCATCGAAGCCATAGGCAGGTCGCAGATTGGCGAAGACATCGAGCTCTTTGCGGAGTTTCAGGAGGCCCATCTCCGGACGCTTATCGCGGGGCACGTCAGCCCATTTCGGGCCGCCGACGGCGCCGAGGAGAATGGCGTCGGCCGCTTTGGCCCGGGCGAGCGTTTCGTCCGTGAGCGGGTCTCCAAATGCATCGAAGCTTGCGCCGCCGACGAGGCCGGTCTCGACTGTCAGGTCGGGCGCGATCACATGCGCGACGTCTTCGGTGGCCGCGCAAACCTCCGGACCGATGCCGTCGCCCGGCAATATGAGCAGTGTCTGAGACATTGAGGAAAGCCCCGCTAAAACTTGCCGCTCGTCTTAGGGACAAAGCGCGGCAGGCTCAACGGGGCCGTTCAAGAGATGGGTCTTCTTGCTTCCCTCGCCGGACCTCTTACTGGCCCGTGCGTTGTTTCACCTCTTCCTCGCCGGAGGCGGTGCGATCGTCTGCATCGAACTCAATGGTTGCTTCCGGCTCTTGGGCATAGTCGCGAGATTTCTTGCCAAGTCGGCTCATCGTTTCCCGAAACCGGCCGGATCCAACCGCGATTGATTTCTCCTGAACCACACCGACGAGGTCAGCATCGGAAAAATTCGCGAATTCAGCACCGAGGAAAACGACTTCCCACCCGCGCTCGCGGGCGCGGTTTAGAGCCGCGCGGGCCCCGTCGCCTGTCATTTCGCGGGAGGCGTTTTCAAGCCCGTCGGTCATAATGACAAGAACCGCTTTTTCCGGCGCGTCCGCTTCGGCCAACGCGACCATGCGGCCAATGGCGTCGAAGAGCGGCGTCATCCCGCGCGGCGAGGCTTCGTCATGTGTCACATCGGACCATGTGTCCGCTTCGACTTTCCGGCGGAGCACATCGAACTGAAGACCGTCCTGCGCGTCAAAGATCGCGAGATTGACGATCGTCTTCAGGGTGTCCGGCTCGCCCTCCTCTGCCTCGCCGACAGATGCGGCATAAGCATTCACGGAGCCAAGGGCTTCGTCCCAAATGCTCGACATGGAACCCGTTCTGTCGAGCAGAATATAAGAATGGACCGCTGGATTGATCACGTCGTCGACCGGCGGGCTCGCCGTTGCCGGTCCCAGATTAAGTCCAATCAGTGCTGCGGCTGCCAGCATTACTTTACGCATAATCATCCTCCACCAAGTGATGAGGTGTTTACCCTATTTACGGATTGGGGCCGTCAAGTGGCCGGAGGACGGCGGACACGAGATCAATTGGGGACGGGAGATGGCGCCAACTGATGCGGACTGGCGCTAGAGCCCGCGGGTCTCGCTGACCTCATGTGCCCTGATCTCACGTTCCACGAATTTTACGCCAGATAAGGCCTGTCGCCATGCCTCCATATGGGCGGCCTTGAAGTGCGCTTCGAGATCCTCCCAACTCCTCCAGCGCTCAAGGACGCGCATAATGTGCGGGTCCAGCACGTCGATCGCATAGGTGTAATCAATGCATCCGTCCTCAGCGCAGCTTGCCGCGATCTGGGATTCGGCAGCGCCGCGCACCTTGTCGAAATCATAGGCGTTTTCCATGCGGACATGGCCTTCGACAATAATCATTTCCTCTCCCTTTCAAGCCAGGGCATAGCGAGCTGCTGACGCGCTTCATAAGCTGAGATCGCCTCGGCGTGCGTCAGCGTTTCACCAATCTCGTCAAGCCCGGCGAGGAGGTTTGTCTTCCGACCGGCCTCAATGTCGAAAGTATACACTTTTCCATCCGGTGCCGTCACGGTTTGGGACGGGAGGTCGATCGTGAAGAGGCAGTTTCCACCGCCCGCCTGGCCGGCCAGATCGGCGACGACATCGCCTGGAAGCACGACGGGAAGGATGCCGTTCTTGAAACAGTTATTGTGGAAGATATCGGCAAAGGATGGGGCAATGACGCAGGTAATCCCCTGGTCGATCAAAGCCCACGGCGCATGTTCGCGCGACGACCCGCAGCCAAAATTCTCGCCGGCAATCAAGATGCCCGCATTCGAAAACTCTGGACGGTTTAAGACGAAGTCCGGATTCGGTTCGCCGTTTGCCTTTGTCTTGAGTTCGTAGAAGAGGCCCTTTGAGAGGCCGGTGCGCGCCACCGTTTTGAGGAATTGTTTGGGAATGACCATGTCTGTATCGACATTGGCCATCGGCTCCCCGCGGTCGAGGAGCGGCGCGGCGGTCGCGGTGAGTGTTGAGAAGGCTTTCATCGGGCAAGCTTAGTCGCCGTCATGAGCGATGAAAAGCGTCGGCACCTCAAGTGTACGGTCCCGGACGGTGAAGACGCGGCTGCCAGGCTTTCGGCCGATCCGCACCTCAGAGAGATCGTGTCCAGCCGCAGAAAGGCGCGAATGGGCAGCATCCAGATCGTCGACAGCCCAGGTCAGCCCCCAAATCCGGTCATTGCCCTCTTGGTCACTCTGCGTCCCAAGACGATGGATAATTTCAAATGTGAGACCGCCCGTCCGGAAGAACAGGAACCGCGTATTCCATTGCTCCGCGGTCCGGTCGAGGCGGAAGTCGAGGCCAAGCCGCCCACCATAATGGGCAACGGCGCGTTCAGGATTGGGCGTCGCAATCACGATATGGTCGAGGGCGGTGACAGCACCTTCGACCGCCGGATCAGCTTGGAGGCTTGGGGCTGCCTCACCGACGACAAACGTCTTCACCCCAGCACAAGCTGCATCGGACAGGCGGAACCGCCGCCAGGTTCGAATGTCTCCCGATACGGCATGGGTGCTTTGACCGGCCGAGATATCCGACGGCGCAAGCGCGCGTCGCTCAAACAGAGCACGGTCCGCATCCACATTATCAGACGCGAAAGCAAGGCTTGTGAGGCGCGGTCCGCCATCGTCGAGCATTTGGCGCAGTCGATCGCCGACGGGGCCATCCTCGATTGGCGCCATCAGTTCAATGGCCGTGTTCGCGAGGCGGAACAGAGCCGTAGCGGCGCCGTCTTCTGGCTGTGAGACCCAGTCGGGCCCACGCCCAAGCAGGGCCGCATATGTATCTGCCCCAACCTGGAGGTCGGGGCAGATGAGAACACAATGATCGAGAGCTGAGATCACGAGCCGGACGGCGCAGAGGCCTCCATGGCGGTGATTGTCGCCGTTCCCGAATTCCCATCGGAGGTCGTGTAGGCCGAGGTCGCGCCAACAACCTGCTCTGCGGCTTCTTCAAACGTCGCGCAGATTTTTCCGTCTTCCATCTCACCGCAAATGGTGCGGCTGGCCTCGTCATAGGTGAACGGTACAGTGATGTCTCCGGTTGTGGCCATTCCAGTATCGGAATTGAACGACCAGACCTGCGTCTCACCGCCGTCTTGGGCAAATTCAATGGTGACGGTTTCAGCGAGCATGGGGGCCGCGGCAAATGCAGCGACGCCGATGGCAATGGCAAGCTTTTTCATGGCGAATAGTTCCCTTGGTTGAATTCCTTTGGCCGGTCTTACGCTGGCCTTTCCACGGGTAAGGCACACCCCGCGGGTAGTTGGAGAATGCGCGAAACGTTTCGCTCCCGCAATGGGCGAGCCGTTACTGTCGCGGAACGGTCACAGTGAGCGTCTCACCGCCGAGCCCATGGACTGAATCCCGTGCTCTGACCGTCACCTCAGTCACATCGGCGGGAATCTCGACGGCGGACAAGAACCGCGTGAAGGGTTGTTCTGTGACATGGGGGTGGGCGAGCACACGTGTGGCAAGCACGTCGCCATTGGGGGCAACAACCTGCCAAGCATCGGCATAATGATCCCAGCCCTCATCAGCATGCTGGACCGTGACGGCGATGAAAAACGTCCCGTCCGGATTGGGTCGGATATCGACATCAACAACGTCAGCCTCGCCAGCGCTCGCGGGAAGAGCGAGGGTTAAGGTCAAAGCAGAGAGTATGATTGATTTCGCGCGCATCCGGAGGCCAAGAGCAGTCTTCATTCAGCAGAAGACCTACTCATAAACACAGACGCACGCCGAGAGGAAATCACGTGCCGTTACATATGGACTCGTGTCGCGCGAGCTCGCTTACTTGACCATCGGCAAAAAGGGGGCAGGCATGGATAGCGACGAACTTGATTTACGGCAGCGCAATATTGTTGGCGCCATCGACCGCCTGACGACCAATATCGCCCTAGCATTGATTGCGATCATCCCAAGCCTGGTCATCGTCGTCGTGATGCCTTGGCGCCTGCGCGATCTGATCATCTCAGATCCGCCGGATGGCCGGGACCGACTACTATTGGCGCCGGGCGTCTACTTCCTGCTGGTTGTCGTTATCTCTCTGCTCATTCTCGCATTTGTCGTGCCGGAAGCGGCCGGTGACCTTGCGCCGGACGAGGAGGCGACGGCCACGCTCGGAATCTCCAGCGCAAACACGCAGCAGATCCTCGCCGCGTGGCGCGCGGGTGATGTCAACGCCATGTTGATCAGCATTTTGCCGATCTTCTTGTTCACAGCGATCCTCTCAGCATCGACTTGGTGGCTGAAGATCTTGGTCGGCGACTGGTGGACGATGCGCGCTACTATTCGCACCGGTTTTTACATTCTCGGCAGCGTGATATGCATTGGCGCCGTGATTGTGATTGGCGTTTCACGGGCCGACTTCAGCGTCGAACAATTGGTTCTAATCACCAATCTGAGTAATCTTTCCATCACAGTGCTTGTTGCCTGGTGGTATTTTTGGGTGTTCAAGGACGCGTCATCGCCTTGGAAGCCCAAACGGCTCGCAGCGACCGCCCTTGCAATAGGTTCGGTGGCAATTACGTCCATCACCCTTGCGATTTTGATCGGTTAAAAGACGGAAGATCGGCGCCTAGCCAATCACTCCGGTGATTGCGGCCCGCGCCGCCACGGTTGGGCTCATCAGATAGGTGCAGCCACCGCGACCCTTGCAGCTGTAGGGCGGTCTGAACATTGAATTTGAATGCATTTTGAGACCGGTGTCAGCGAAACCTTAATATAGGGTCGATATGCGGGCGACATGAAAAAGACGCTTGTCTTCAGCATCGTCTGGACCGTCCTTGCGGCAATCGGGACGATTGCCATTTGGCATGATCCCAAATTCGGCCAAGAAGCCCCAAATGTCAGGCGTGTTTTGACGGCGCTTCCGATTTTCGGCGTCGGGTTTGTCTGGTGGAGCTGGCGACGATATCGGCGATATCAGAGCGTACGAACGCAAGAAACTGAACTCGGAACGCTATACGTCTGGACCGATTTGGACGGCACTACGAAAAAGTCGAAGATCGATCCAAGAATAAAGTGGGACGAGGACGATCGCCTGCATGACGAGTAAAATCCTGGTTGTCGGAGAGACAAGCGACGGAACGTGAGTTGCAGCGTCCGCTGTCGAGAAATCGGCGCTTAACCAATCACTCCGGTGATTGCGGCCCGCGCCGCCAAGGTTGGACTCATCAGATGGGTGCGGCCACCGCGACCCTGGCGGCCTTCGAAATTGCGGTTTGAGGTGGATGCGCAGCGTTCACCGGGAGCAAGAATATCCGGGTTCATGCCAAGGCACATGGAACAGCCAGGTTCCCGCCATTCGAAACCCGCTGACTTGAATATCTCGTCCAGGCCCTCCGCCTCGGCCTGGGCGCGCACCAGGCCGGACCCCGGCACGACCATGGCACGCACACCGTCAGAGACGCGTGCGTCCTTGGCGACTTTGGCGGCAGCGCGCAAATCCTCAATTCGAGAATTGGTGCATGACCCAATGAAGACCCGCTGGATCGGTGTGCCGGCAATGGGGTGACCAGCGACGAGGCCCATATAGGCCAAGGCCCGTTCAATGGCCGCGCGCTTCACCGGATCGGAAATTTCTTCCGGTGACGGAATTTCCGCAGACAGAGGAATTGCTTGTTCGGGACTGGTCCCCCAGGTCACGGTCGGCTCAACGTCGTCGCCTTTGATCTCGACCACGCGGTCCCACCGCGCGGTGTCGTCAGAATGCAGCGTCTCCCAATAGCGCTGGGCGACTTCCCAGGCGCCGGCCTTTGGCGCCGCCGGACGACCGCGCATATAGTCATAGGTGCTCTCATCCGGCGCGATAAGCCCGGCGCGCGCGCCCCCCTCAATCGACATGTTACACAGGGTCATACGCCCTTCCATGGAGAGGGCGCGGACCGCCTCTCCACGATATTCGATGACATGGCCGGTTCCACCAGCCGTCCCGATTTTTGCGATGAGATGAAGGGCGAGGTCCTTCGCCGTAACGCCGTCGCGCAGACGCCCGGACACCTCAACGGCCATATTCTTCATCTTCCGCACGCGGAGGACTTGGGTTGCGAGCACATGCTCCACCTCAGACGTCCCTATGCCATGGGCGAGAGCGCCGAAAGCGCCATGGGTTGATGTATGGCTGTCGCCGCAGACGATCGTCATGCCCGGCTGGGTACGGCCCTGCTCCGGCCCGACCACGTGGACAATGCCATTATTGATGTCGCCCATCGGAAAAAATGGGATGCCATTTTCTGCGACGTGGCGCTCCAGGGTTTCGAGCTGCGCGCGGGCCTCGGGATCCTCAACCCCGGCGAGCCCTGCGGCCTGGTTCTCGGTCGGCGTATTGTGGTCAGCCACGGCAAGGGTGAGGTCCGGTCGTCGGACAGGACGACCCGCCGCCTTCAGCCCCGCAAAGGCCTGGGGCGTTGTGACCTCGTGGATCAGGTGGAGATCGATATAGATGAGCGCGTCACCGGTGGCCGGGTCTTCGTCCACCAAGTGGGCCTGCCAAATCTTATCGTAGAGTGTTTTGCCGGTCATGGGCGGTCAGCGGTCCGTTCGGGGTGAATTTCTTCCAATCTCTATCAATGAAGCGGCACGGTCTTGCAAGAAGATGGAATCTCTCAGGCTCACCTCTTGATACGGTGCGCGACCCGATCATATTGCTTTTCGATAAACTTCATGGGAGGGCTGCGGATATGACTTCGATGTATAGATGGACCGCCGGCGCCGCTGCAGCCCTTGGACTGGCTGCCTGTTCGACGACAATCTCGCTTCTTCCAGCCGATTTTGGCGCGCCCGCCGACGCACTTGCCCCTGGCGGTGCGTCCGCCGCGAAAGATCTGATCGAGGCCGAGGCGCTCCAGGCGGATATCGCGCTTGCCAAGGAGGCCCTGGAACGCATCCACCCGGGCTATAACCGGTTCACCTCAAAGCCGGCGCTTGATGCGGCCTGGGCGGATCTGACCGAAGCTGCGGCAGACGGGATGACGCGGGACGCCTTTTATCTCGGCCTGTCGCACATCCTCGCCGACATTCGGTGCGACCATACCAAAGCGGAACTGCCGACCGACATGCGGGATGCGCGCGACGCCGCACCGAGCTATCTGCCGGTTCGGTACCGGATCATTGATGGGCGATTCATGATCACAGAGCCCGGCAACACTGGGCTTCTGAAGGGCGATGAAATTCTAGAGATCGACGCGATTGCTGTCTCCAAGCGTTACGATGCTGTGGCCCCCTACCTCGCGATCGACGGGTTTACTGACCATGTGAAACCGGTAATCGCGGCCATGCCGGGCGATTTTGGAATGACGGAGTTCGACCATTACGACACACTCCTTCAGCCAGACACCGATGGCCGCGTCGTTTTCACGATCAAGTCTGAGACGGGCACGATTCGCACCGTGGATCTCGCGCGCGTGGACTTTGCCGGGTTCCGGGCGCTCGGTGATGACGCAGGACGCGTCAGAGACTTTTCTGACCCGGCGGCCGTTAGCGTGCGCCAGGTGGCCTCAAACACCGCCCAATTGACGATTGAAACCTTCGTCAATTATCGCACGCCGGTGGATCCAGACACGGTGTTTGGGCCGATCTTTGAAAACCTGAATGCCGATGGTGTTGAGACCCTGATCCTCGATATGCGGCCCAATGGCGGCGGCTCCACCGACGTGATGCAAAGCCTCCTCTCCCACCTCACGCGGACGCCGATGACCCGGCTGAAAGAGGTGCGCGTCAAGACCATCGATTTTGATGGCCTCAGAGATCATATCGGCACCTGGGATGAGCGTGCGATGAACCCGGACCCAGCCGATTTTGTTGAAACGGGATCCGGTTGGCTCACTGTTCGGCCGGAATTGATGTCTGAACTCCAGGAGCTGACGCCCGCCGAACACGCCTTTCAAGGTGAGGTGATCTTGCTAATCGGGGCGCAGAACGCCTCCGGCGCAACCCAGATGGTCGGCGCCCTGGCTGGCCAGCCCCATGTGACCCTGGTCGGTGAAAAGACGGGCGGTGTCCAGGACGGGCCGACTGCCGGGATCATCTATTTTCTGAGCCTGCCGGCGAGCGGCATCACCGTCCGCGTTCCCTGGCAATGGCAAGTTCCGTCAATCGAGGACCCGGAGTTCGGCGTCGGATTTACGCCTGACGTACGCGCGCCGCTGACGGTGGAGGCCCTGCGCGCGGACCGCGACCCGGCCTTTGACGCGGCGTTGGTGCTCGCCGCGTCTGATTAAAGCAAAGAAGCCCTCAAGCGCGCGGGCAACTTCACGCGACGCTTTCAAGGCGATCAGGTCGAGACCTTGTCGATCGGCAGGCCGGCGGCTTCCCAGGCGAGGAAGCCGCCGTCTACATCCGCAACTTCGCTCAAGCCGAGGGCGATGGCTTTCTTTATAGCCATGGCGGACCGGCTGCCCGCTTTACAGCTGAAGGCGACGGGCGCGGATTTGTCTCCACTGACGAGATCGAGAAGCTGCGCTTCGAAATCGGGGGCTTGAAGCGCGATGCCATAACTCCCCCAGGGGCGACCCGTCGCTTGCCACTCATGCGGTTCGCGAACGTCGACTAAAAGCACGGCTCCGGACGCCACTTGGGCATTTGCTTCGCCTACGGATAGTTTCTGAGCCTTGCGTTTTGCGGATTTTCGCTGCCCGCCAAATATTTGAAGAAGTGACATGGGCGCTGCATCAAGCTTTTGGTCGCGTCCGCAAGCCAAGCACGCCGTAGATCGGGCAGAAGCTGACAAAGGCCGTGACCACCAAAATGGCGCCAACAGCCATGGACGCGATACCGGGAATGGCTGGCAGCGCAAGGACCGGCAAGGCGAATGGCAGCGCAATAAAGATCGCGCCAAGGATCAACCGTAGAACGCGGTCGATTGTGCCTACGTTTGCAAATGACATCACTCTCTCCTTCGGTTTGTGTGATGCCGTGAGAATAGCGCTCGCGAAAACGCCGTCGGTGACTTAGTCACCAAGCGAGGCCATGCGCCTCAACTTGTTCGGATCAAGGATCTGAATGACGCCGCGGCCACGCGCAATGATGTCCAAGCGCTCCCATTGGGACAATTTGCGGCTGATGACTTCGCGCGCCGTGCCGAGATCGGCGGCAAGCTTTTCATGGGTGACCGAGATCTGATGGGGGTCCGACGCATCAGCCGGCGTGAGCAGCCAGTTGGCAAGTCGCGCATCGATGGGAGCGAAAGCAACCTCTTCGATCTTACCCATCATCTCTGCCAGACGCTGGGAAAAGGAGGCAAACACGAGATGGCGAAACGCCGCCGATGTGCCCAATCTCTCTTCGAAGGCGGCCTGCGACAAGACGCAGGCTCGGGCGTCTTCTTCGACATGGGCTTCGGCGCAATAATCATCGCCCCCAAGCAGGCAGGAGGTTGTCAGCACGCAGGTCTCATCCCCGCCGAACCGGTACAGCATGATGGCCTTGCCGCTTTTGGAGATGAGATCGACCCGGATCGATCCGCTCAGCAGGTAGAAGAATTGGCTGCAGGGATCGCCAGCCTGAAAAACCAAATGGCCTTTCGGCAAGGACACGGTCTGCGCGCCCTGCAAGCAGTCTGGAATGATGGCGGCGTCCTTGTCCTCAGGCATGACCTGATCATAGGTCGCACAAGCACGAGACGACAGTCCGCAAATCGCGGATGTCTTTTTCAGCTGGTCACTTTTTGGCTAGGACCCGCAGGTCTACGCCTCGTCGGCGCCGCCTTCAGCTTTATCTGCTGCGGCCGCTTCTGCCTCTGCTGCAGCGGCGGCTGCGGCTTCAGCTTCGGTCTTTGCTTTCGCGGCGGCTTCACGCTCCTCGGCAGCTTTCAGCTTCCGGGCCTGCTTTTCAGCAATCTTCTGGCGCTTACGTTCCGTCTTCGAGACGGCAATTGTCGTCTGCTCGATCCCGTGCCCCGTCGTCCGCTCGGCAATCCGGGCAGACTTACCGCGGCGATCGCGCAGATAATAAAGTTTTGCCCGGCGGACCCGGCCTTTGCGTTTCACTTCGATGGAATCGACCATCGGCGATACAAGCGGGAAAACACGCTCAACGCCCTCACCGAATGAGATTTTGCGGACGGTGAAACTCTCATTCACGCCGCCGCCGGCCCGGGCAATGCAGACGCCTTCGAAACGCTGAATACGCTCGCGCTCGCCTTCCTTAATGCGGACATTGACCGACACCGTGTCGCCGGGGGAGAAATCCGGAATCTCTTTACCGTCAGTGACGCGGGCCACTTCCTCGGCTTCGATCTGTTCAATCACATTCATCGTCCGTCTCCGACGCTCGCAACGCTGGCCCTTGGGGCTTCCCATGTGGGTAAGCGGCCCATAAATCGGGTCTGCGCGCCTGTGTCAACGCCTTACTGCGCTCCAGCCGCCATTCTGTGACAGCTTTGTGATTACCGGACAGGAGAACGGGGGGAATCTCGCGGCCCTCCCATGTGCGGGGCGCTGTGTAGAGGGGGTATTCGAGGAGGCCGTTCTCGAAACTCTCATCGGCGAGCGAGGCGGCATTGCCAGCAACGCCGGGGAGCAGTCTGACGGTCGCTTCCAGCATCGCCATGGCCGCGACCTCTCCGCCGGCGAGCACGAAGTCACCGAGGGAGACCTCTTCCAAACCGCGGGCTTCGATGACGCGCTCATCAAGCCCTTCAAACCGGCCGCAGAGGACAATCGCCCCTGGCCCAGCGCTTAAGGCCTTGGCCCTATCTTGGGTGAACGGGGCGCCGCGGGGGCTAGGATAGAGTACAGGCCGTCCGGCCGCGGTCAGGGAATCGATGGCAGAGGCGGCAATGTCTGCGCGCAACACAAGACCAGCGCCGCCGCCCGCCGGGGTATCGTCGACCTTTCGGTGCTTGCCCTCACCAAAAGTACGCAGGTCCACCGTCTCCAGCGACCAGATCCCTTCCTCGCGGGCACGCTGAAGGATGGAAACGCCAAGCGGACCCGGAAAAGCGTCCGGACAAAGGGTGATCACTGAGGCCTTGAACATGGCGCTTTATTGCCCTGTCCAACGGGCGCTGACAATTTTTAGTCTTTGGCGGGACGTTTCCACACCCCCATTTGCGCGGATCTGGCGAGCTTCGCCGCTTGACATCCATGCCGCTTCGCCGAATGCCATGGCCCTTGTGACCGAGACGGCCCCCACCCTCACCATTCTGATCCCGTTTTACGACGAAGCTGGCAATGTGCTGCCGGTGCTCGAGGAAGTGTTTTCGGTGCTTGAAGGCATCCCGTTCGACGTGGTGGCCGTGGATGATGCATCGGAAGACGCGACACCATCGGAACTCGCCGAGGCTATGGTGCGGTGGCCGGAACAACTGAGTGTACGCACCCATGTGGAGCGCGCGGGCAAGTCAGCCGCCCTGATGACGGGCCTCGCCATCGCCAGGGGGAGTTGGGTCCAACTCCTCGATGGAGATGGTCAGAATGATCCGGCCGATACGCGGCGGGTCTGGGACACGCTCATCGCCGACCGCACCTATGATCATGTCCCCGTCGGTGCGGAGCCGATGCGCCTCGGGCTCGTGGCGGGGCGGCGAACCTCCAGAAACGATAGTGGCTTCAAATGGGTCCAATCGCGGATCGCGAATGGCATCCGCCGGTTTGCCCTTGGTGATGACGCGACCGACTCCGGGTGCGGATGGAAACTGATCCGCACAGAGGCATTCCGCCAGCTGCCTTACTTTGCGTCCATGCATAGATTTCTGCCGGCCTTGGTGAAGCGCGCGGGATGGCGCGTGATCGAAGAACCGGTCAACGACCGCAAGCGGCTCGCCGGTCAATCAAAGTATGGATTTCTCGGGCGGGCTGGCGCCGGGCTCATCGATTTGTTTGGCGTCATGTGGCTGGTCCAGCGCGGCCGGCGGGGGGTCGCCCGTGAATGGCTGGAAAGCGAGACCTATGCGCCGCCATCGCCTCCGTCCGCCCCATCAGCGTCTCCGTCCTCAGAGGAGCCATCTGGCCCGTCGTCTCCCCCTTCCGTCCAGAGCGAATAGCTTGCGACGATCACGCGGCCAGTTTTGAGGTCGATCTCTGGAACATCTTCTTCGGTTAAAGGAATAAAGACGGTTTGATCACTGGTCTCGGGAAGGATTTCGAGGAGGTCGCTCGCCCCGAAATTCTGCACGGCCCGGATTTCGCCGATTTTCTCACCCCCCGGATGATGGGCCGTGAGCCCGACGAGGTCTTCGACATAGAACGCATCGTCTTCTGTTTCAGGCAAGGCGCCGCGCGGAACGTGCAGTTCCCGGCCCTTCATCACATCCCAGTCTTCCTTTTGGAGGCGCTCCTTTGGGGTCACTATGAAATGATTGGCGCCTTCGCGCGCCTTCATGGGGGTCAAAACCGTCTCGCCATGATCATCCGATAGCGGGCCGAAGCTGAATGCATCCTTCGGCACATCGGTGAAGCTCTTCACGCGAACATCCCCGCGCACGCCATGGGCACCGAGGATGACCGCCACAATGACCAGATCTGAGTTACCTACCGCCAACCGCGCCTCGAATATCGCCGACTATGCCGCCTGTAGGGCGCGATGGACGAGATTTTCTCGCCGAGGTCAAGACGGTCGAGGTTGCGAACGGAGCGACCAATGACTTGACACCGACCGCGTAGATTTCGCTTCGTACAGACGATCCAGCGGCCATATTCGACGATGATAGAATCCGGTTTATTGTTGAACCGGACGTCCCGCAGATTGGTCGGCCCATCAATGCCGACGGCGCGGCCGCGGAAATCGTCTCGGGTGAAGAGGATGACGGGATAGTCGGAGACATAGCCAGGTCCGCCGCGGTGGCGGTGGTCGGCGAGGGCAGCTGGGGCCAGGGCGCTAGCGCTCACGATCAGGGCTGTGAGACCAATAAAAACTCTACGCATGGGGCTCTCCTTTCGGCGATGAAAGGGAGCCTCTCATGGCGGGCCTGAACCGGCTGCAACCCAACCTTCAGGTTGTAGACCTAGCTCAGCGCTGCCGTGTAAATCCGCTCGTAATCCCCCTGTTCGAGCGGTTTGGCATTGCCGGCATGGGCGAGGTCCGCAAGGGCAAATTCGACGATGGCTGGGCCATCATCGCTGGAGAGGCCGATGTGGGAGAGCGATGGCGGAATGCCAATATCTTGATTGAGGCGCTCGATGGCATCGCCGAGATCCGCGCCGTCTTTAAGTCCCATGGCAAAGCGCAAGCGCTCATATTTTTCCGGCGCTGCCCCTTCGTTTTCCCGCAGGAGATGCGGGAGGAAGATAGCGTTAAGCGTGCCATGGTGGAGGCGTTTGTCGTGGAGGCGGCCGGCGGCATGGGACAGCGCGTGGACGCCGCCAAGACCCTTTACGAAGGCGAGCGCGCCTTCATAACTCGCCATCATCATATTCCAGCGCGCTTCCTTGTCGGACCCGTCGGCCACGGCGCGCCTTAGCCAACCATCGCGGATCGCGCGCGTCGCGCCGTCATAGCCGACCCCTTCGGCGGGCGGGTTCACCATGGGGCTGAGGACGGCCTCGATGCAGTGGGTGACCGCGTCCATGCCGGTCGCCGCCGTTAGGTGGGCGGGTAGGCCGACGGTGAGGTCTGGGTCGCAAATGGCGACGGGTGGGATGAGATTCGGCGAAACGATGGTTTCCTTACGACCATTATCCAAGATCACGACCGTGCCGACGGAGACTTCCGACCCGGTGCCGGCGGTTGTGGGGATGGCGACGAGCACGGGGATCTTGCCGATATGTTTCGCGCCGCCACTCACCGCAGCATACTTCTCATAGGGCCCATCATGGGAGGCCATAAGGCCCACCATTTTCGCAAGATCCATGGACGATCCACCGCCAAGGGCAACGATCCCGTCAGCGCTGGACGCTTTGTAACGCTCGGTTGCCTCGCGCGCTTGTCGCTCTGTCGGGTTTGGCTCTGTCTCGTCGAATATATCGGCCGGCGCGCCCTCAAAGTGGGCGAGCACGGTGTCGAGGAGGCCCGCGGCCTTGATCCCCGGGTCCGTCACCAGGAAAGGACGGCCAACGCCGCGCCCCTTGAGCGTCTTCGCGAGCTGGGCGATGGCCCCATGGTCAAAAATACATGTGTTTAGATACGACATGACCGGCATGGCGCAGACTCCCTGGTGTGTTCGTGTCTCTTCTTCGATATCACGCCCACACATCGCGGCCACGTTCAACAGTGTCGCCACGAAAGCCGGGGACAATTCGCCTCACCGCGCTTAACCCTCTGGACAGATTTTTCGTATGTTCTATTTTTGTTCATTGAACGAAGAGGGAACGGCGTCATGGCAAAGCGGACAATTCTTCAGAAACTGTCGATCCTTGCGGATGCTGCCAAATATGATGCCTCCTGTGCCTCGTCCGGGACATCCAAACGCCATTCGCTCGGCAAAGAAGGGATAGGATCCACCCAAGGCATGGGGATTTGCCACGCCTATGCTCCCGATGGGCGCTGCATCTCGCTTCTGAAAATCCTGATGACGAATTTCTGCATTTTCGACTGTCGGTATTGCATCAACCGGTCATCATCGAATGTGGAGCGAGCCCGGTTTACGCCGAAGGAGATCGTCGAGCTCACGCTCGATTTCTATAAGCGCAATTATATCGAAGGCCTGTTTCTCTCGTCGGGCATCATCCGCTCACCTGATTACACAATGGAACAGCTGGTCGAGGTGGCGCGGAGCTTGCGGGAAGACCATCATTTTCGCGGCTATATTCACTTAAAGACTATCGCCGAAGCCGATGCGGGACTGATCGACAAGGCCGGGCTCTATGCCGACCGACTGTCAGTGAATATCGAATTGCCCACCGAGGCGGGGCTCCAGTCTTATGCGCCGGAGAAAACCGGCGAAACGATCCGCAAAGCCATGGCCGATGTCCGTAAGGGGATTGATGATGCCACCGATGCGCGGCGCTCACGGACGCTAAAGAAAGCGAAACCCCCGAAATTCGCCCCCGGCGGACAATCCACCCAAATGATCGTCGGCGCGGACGACGCGAAAGACACAGACATCCTGGTCACGTCCTCCCGGCTCTATTCCGGGTACCGCTTGAAGCGGGTTTATTATTCAGCCTATAGCCCGATCCCCGACGCCTCGTCTGACTTGCCGCCGATTCGTCCACCGCTGATGCGCGAACACCGGCTCTACCAGGCCGATTGGATGTACCGGTTTTATGGGTTCGATACCGCCGAGATCGCGGCAGCCACCGATGGCGGCATGTTCGACCTTGGCATCGACCCGAAGCTTGCCTGGGCTTTGAAACACCGCGACCGATTTCCAGTAGATATTAACCGCGCGCCGAAAGCGATGCTTCTGCGCGTACCGGGCCTAGGGCCCACGGGGGTGAAACGTATCCTGTCGGCGCGGCGGCATGGTTGGCTCCGCCTTGATGATCTGTCACGGCTGACAACCTCGGTGAAGAAGGCCATGCCGTTTATCGAAACCCTGGATTGGACGCCAGGAGGTCTGACGGATTCTCAGCATTTGCGGGCCAGGTTCGCGCCGCCGGCAGAACAATTGTCCCTGTTCCAATGATCCGGATCGACCTCTCGAGCGAAACTGATTGGGAGGGCTGGCGGGATGCGGCACGCCGGCTTTGCGCGGCCCATGTTCGCCCAGATGAGATCGACTGGCATGTGCCAGGTGGCCAGGGCGGGCTGGATTTCGGGTCGGAGACCGGGGCCGAGGTTCGGCTACGTCGGCATGGCATGCGCGACCGAGCTGATGACCGACGGGTCACGGTGCCAAAGTCCTTTGTAGACAGGGCCAAGCGCGTGATTTGTCACCGCGATCCAGAACGCTTTGCGCGGCTCTACACTTTGCTCTGGCGGCTCCAAAAGCAGTCCTCGCTCCTGCAACAAACCGCAGACCGGGACGTGGTCTGGCTGAATGAATGCGACAAGGCGATCCGGCGGGACGTGCACAAGATGCACGCCTTTGTACGGTTCCGGAAAGCGGGCGAACGCGGCGATGGGCGCGAACAGTTTGCCGCCTGGTTTGAGCCGACCCATCGAATCGCGGGGCTCGGGGCGCCCTTCTTTCAGAAGCGGTTTTCGAACATGGATTGGGTGATCGTGACGCCGGAAGCAACCGTCCGCTGGGATGGAGTAAAGCTCGAATTTGGGGCTGGCGGCTCCCGGCGGGACGTGCCGGCCGAGGACGCAATCGAAGACCAGTGGCGCACATACTTTGCGTCGATCTTCAATCCGGCGCGCCTGAAGGTGAAGGCCATGACGGCAGAGATGCCGAAGAAATACTGGAAGAACTTGCCAGAAGCCGAACTCATCCCGGCGCTTATCAGCTCTGCGGACGCCCGGTCGCGGGATATGCAGGCCCACGCCGTCTCCACGCCCAGCCCGCTCGCGGCTGTGTTGTCTGAGCGGAAGACTGCACCGGCGCCTGGCCTGACCAAACTCGAGACGCTCAGCGAGTTGCGGGCAGCCGCCGAGACCTGTACCCGCTGTCCCCTCGCCTGCCAGGCCTCGCAAACGGTCTTTGGCGAAGGGCCAGACCAGGCCCGCCTTATGATCGTCGGTGAGCAGCCCGGCGATCAGGAGGACATCAAGGGCCGGCCCTTTGTGGGGCCCGCCGGGGAAGTACTGAACCGATGCCTGGCCGCGGCAAATCTTGATCGCAGCAGGGCTTACGTCACCAATGCCGTGAAGCACTTCAAATTCGAAGTGCGCGGGAAGCGGCGCATCCATTCAAAGCCGAATACCAGCGAGATCGACCATTGCCGCTGGTGGCTCGACAATGAGCGGGCCCTTGTGAAACCCGACCTCATCGTCACGCTTGGGGTTACCGCATTAAGGGGCGTGACTGGAGAAAGCTTGAAACTTGCCGATGTCCGCGCCCGGCCAATCACGCTGTCCGATGGAGTGATCCTGTTTTCGACGATCCATCCATCTTTTTTACTGCGCTTGCCGGACCCACGGCGGTGTAAAGATGAAGAAGATGCCTTTATCGCTGACCTGTCAGCAGCCGCGGCGCTACTTGCCGCAGCCTAGGCATTCACCATGAAAAACCCCGCCAAGCTTGGGCTGGCGGGGCTGATCCAGTGAGAAAGGACGGCTAGGCGCTTTCCTTGATCCATTCCAGGATCCGCTGGCGGGACATGGCCCCCGGCTGGGTGGCGACGACCTTTCCTTCCTTGAACATCATAAGGGTTGGCAAACCGCGCACACCATATTTAGAGCCGGCCATCGGGTGGTCGTCGACATTGATTTTGACGATCTTTACCTTGCCTTCAAGCTCGTCGGCCACCGCTTCGAGGTGCGGTGCCATCTGCTTACACGGCCCACACCACTCCGCCCAAAAGTCCACGACGACCGGCAGATCGTCCTGCACCGTGGTATCAAAATCATCATCGGTAATGTTGAGAGCGGGCATATCTGCCTCCTCTTAGTGATTGGACTACGGAAGATAGTGATGCGCACCGTTTGGATCAAACACGCACACTCGCAAGTGACAATGATTCTGCTAATAGGTCAGCGGGCAGCGGCATAAGTACGGGCCCGTCGGTCCAGACAAGCGCAGCCTCCACGGTGCGCCCCGGATAAGCCGCCCGGAGCACCGCGCAATAGGCTGCCATCTGAGCCAAATAGCTCGCCGAAACCGCCTCAGCCCGCGCCGGTGCCGGGCGATCGGTCTTGAAGTCGACGATCAAAACATGGCTTTCCGTAACGACGAGCCGGTCAACCCGTCCATTGATGATGAGGCCTGCGGGCAGATCCGGCGCCGTTCCGATGACCGGGGCTTCGGCCCGTCCGTTCTCATGAAATACGCCCGCAAACCGTGGATCTTCGATGACACCGAGCGCCGCGCTCAGCATTTCAGCCTGGTCTGCGTCTTTGGTTGAGGGGTCCAACTGAAGAAAACGTTCGCCCGCCGCCCGGCGCCTATCGGCTGGAAGGGCCGGCAAACGCTCCAGCAGTGCATGGATCAATCGGCCACGCTTCAACCGATCGGACCGGGTGCCCGTTGCAGGCGGCACAACGGGCGTTTGGTCCGGGACGAGCCCACTTGCGGCGGCGATGCGACCAGTGGCCAGTTCATCCGGCGCTAGCCTTGCCAACCAGTCGGGACCGGTCGACGGCACACCCACCGCGCCAGCAGATGGCGGCGCCAAAGCGGCAGGCGACCCGTATCGCCAGACCCCGTCGGGCTCCGCCGTCTCACCGCAGAGGTGCCGGATCGCTTCATCGCAGAGGGCATACCAGCTCTGGTCTGGAAACCCTTTCGGGGGCGGCTTGTCCGGTTTCGGACGTTGCCCGTGCCATGCGCCGCAAAGGATCAACCGGTCTTCCGCTCGGGTAAGCGCCACATAGAGGAGCCTGCGGTGCTCTCGCTCATCGCGCGCCTTCGCGTCTTCGCGCGCCGTCATCATCACGGCTGTGTCGTCGCGCGCTGCCCCCAGCCAAACAGGGACACCCTCCACAGCCAGGACAGCCCGCGACTGTGATTGTGGCGCGCGGGTCAAATCTGGAAGGATCACGACCGGCGCCTGCAGCCCCTTAGCGCCATGGACCGTCATCACACGGATGTTCCCGTTCGGCGCGGCAAGATCCCGCTTAATCTGGCTGCGGTCGAGGTCCATGTCGCAAACAAAGGTCTGGAGGGATGAGGCCCCCCGCGCATCATGCGCCATCGCCTTGGCGAGAAGCGCTGACACCGGATCGCGCACCGAGGCGCCTAAACGCAGTGTCAGTGTCTCCCATCCTGTCGTGCCGCCTGGACCTGGCCGCTCAAGCACGCGGGAGAGAAATTCGAAGGGCGGCTCATCCCTTTGGTCCAGGAGGCGCTCAAGGAAGGCGGCGACCGCCTGATGTTCGGAAACGGTTGAGGCCTTGAGCCTGGCCCAGAGGGACGCCTCACCCCGGTCATAGGCGAGTGGAAACAGGTGGCGATTATCATCGACTAAGCCGCCAAAGGGTCCCCTCAGGATTTCCGCCACGACGAGATCATCTTCAGGCAGCAGGACAAACCGCATGAGATTTAGGCAATCCTGGACGCCGATATGGTCGGCGAGCACCAGCCGGTCAGCCCCTGCGACAGGCAGCTTCTCAGCCTTGAGGGCCGCGATCAAACCATCGAAAAGACCGCCGCTCCGGTTCTGCACGAGGATCAGGACATCGCCGGCGGTCACGGGGCGACGGGCGCCCTTATCCCAAACCGTCTCACCTCGGTCGATCATCTCGCGCACGGCCTGCGCCACTTGGACGGCCAGGCGGTTTCGCGGACTGTCTGCACTTTCTTCGTCGCGCGGCGCGTCCCAAGGGATTGCCTCGGTCTGGGGATCTGGCACCTCAATCGGCCAAAGCTCGACAAGCCCCGGTTGATCGGCACGGTGGGCGGTGTGGCGCATCAAGTCGAGATCGCCCACGGGACCGTCGACATAAGGGTGACCGGACACGCTGCCACTCGCCGAAACAGTGTCGACAAAGGAGAGGATCTCCGGAGACGAGCGAAACGACATCTCCATATTGGGGAGCCATGCTTCGCCGAGCGCTGAGCGTGCACGGGATTCAAAGTCTTGTCGCTCCGTCAGGAAGCGTTGGGGGTCGGCGCCCTGGAATGAGTAGATCGACTGTTTTTCATCCCCGACGACGAACAGAGTGCGGAGCGCCTGGTCTTTTTCGGTGCCCTCCCCGGCGAAAAACTCTGCTGTCAGCGCGTTGAGGAGTGTCCACTGCTGAGGGCTGGTGTCCTGCGCCTCATCGAGGAGCACATGGGTGAGCTGGCCGTCGAGCTTGTAAAGCACCCAATCCGCCGCCGCGCGGCGCGTAAGAAGATCGGCTGTGTTTGCAATCAAATCATCAAAGTCTACGCGGGCACGCGCACGCTTCAGCTGCTGATAGGTCGCGATCACGGGCTGGGCGAGGCGCAGGAGCGCGCGGGTTCGGTCGTAGGCCCGGCGCGCCTTCAGGGCCGCATCGAGGGCCTTGATGCGGAGGACCTCAGAGCCTTCCGGAATGTCGTCTGTGCGCAGGAGTGCACCGGCCTCCGGGTCCGCTGCGACGGCTTTGACAAGGATCGATTTCCGGAAATCGCCGGTCGTCGTGAAGAAGACCGACTGGTAGCGCGCCCAGCGTTGCTGTGGATCATGCGCTTCGAGGACGCCGGTCAATTTGTTCGCCAGGGTCGCCGAGGATTTCGCCGAATTGGATTTGAGAAGTGCGATCACACGCTTGAGGTCGGCGACCGGCATTTGTTCGCCCATGGCGCGGGCGATGAGCGTTTCTTCGTTAGCCTCGGGCGGTGACAGCACACGGCGAAGGTCGGCCTCGATAGCCTCGAGCGTTTCGGCGGTCTCGAGGTACTGAGTGAACAGGGGAAGCGCCGAGCCGATGGCTTGAAGCCCGCTCGACGCGCCGCGTCCACCGCCTGCCAGGGCGACACAGTCCAGATCCTCTGGAGCCGCCGCATCAAGCGCCTTCAGCCCCGCTATGACGGCCTGCTCCCAGAGGACCGCCGCCTCAGCATCGTCAATTTCCTCAAAGCCGGGCGCGAGATCAGCCTCCAGCGGGAACCGCCGAAGAACCCGTGCGCAAAAGGCATGGATTGTCTCGATCCGCAGGCCACCGGGCGTTTCCACAGCGCGGGCGAACAGTGCCCGCGCATTTGCAATCTCGTCGCTTGTGTAAGTTTCAGCCGCTCGGCCTTCCAGACGTCCAAGCTGGTCGCGAAGGGCCGCCTCCCCCATGACCGACCAGGCCCCCAACCGATCAAAGAGGCGCTGGAGCATCTCGTTCGCCGCCGCCTTCGTATAGGTGATGCAGAGGATGGAATCGGGCGACGCTTTCTTCAGGAGCAGCCGGGCTACTCGGTCGATCAACACCTTGGTTTTGCCAGAACCGGCATTCGCCGAGACCCAGGCCGGATGGGCAGGGTTTGCCGCGTCGAACTGCGCCTTTACGGCGCGCCCATAGGCAGATGGGGTCTTATCCGTCGCCATCACCGACAGCTCCTGCCCATTCACTGCGCCGCGCGAGCCGGTCATAATCGCCAGCATAAGCGGATTTCAGCTGAACCCGGGGCACCGACAAAAACGGCGCGGTGGGATCGCGGTAGTTCGTGATCAGCTTTTCGATCGTCTCCTGCGCGAGGCGCATCAAATCCGCCGTCTCGTCCGGGTCCCAGGCAATGGGGCGGGCGTCGAAGGCGGTCTTCACCGCGACATAGCCGAGCTCGCCAACATCAGCCGCAGGCCATTGGCCCAACCGGCCTTCCCGCGCCATGAGGGCGAGGAGAGGCAATTGCTGCTCAAAGCCGGCCTTCACTTCTTTCAGACTCGGGACGCGGCCGGTTTTGAAGTCAAAGATCGCAAGGTGGCCACCAACCTGCTGCTCGACCCGATCAGCGACGCCAGTCAACCGAAACGGCGCGCCGGCGATCTGCCATTCGAGCTCGCCGCGCACCTCAGCTGCGGACCCGGTCACACGGGCCCGGCGCTCATCCCACCAGGCATAAAGCTGCCGCGCGGCCGCGCCGAGGCTAGCGCGCTCAGCAAGGATGAGATGCTGGGGTTGGCCGGCATTGTGGAGCGCTGTTTCGATGAGGCCGGCCAGGCGGTCGGCCGTCTGCGCCTTATCGTCTAGCGCGTCAAAGGCTTCAATCGCCGCGTGGATCGCCGTGCCGCGGAGGCTCAGATCAATCGGCTCGGCAAGGGGCCTCAGCTTCTTCAGGCGAAGCACATATTCGGCATAAATCGCATAAGGGTCGCGCTGGAGCGTTCCGATCCGCGTGACCGACAAACGGTCCGGCCGGGCGGCCACGGGCGGCGTTGGCCGCGGCGCGGCGGACTTCGCATCGAAATCTTGCCTGTCGCGCATCAGGGCCTCGGCCCAGATCCGGGGATCGCGATGCTCTGCGGGCTCAAGGACTGATGCGACATCCGCGCCAAGGGCGCCTTGCACCAATGTCTTTAATCGCAATGCCCAGCGGGAGGCGACGGCGGGGGCATCTTCCCGCCGGGCTGAATAAAGCAGCGTGACATCCGGCGCAGAGGCCAGCTGGGCAAAATCATGGGCCGCGAGACCAAGGCGATCCTCCGGCGCGGCGAGGCCGAGTGCGGTTCGAAACCGGCGCGGCAGGAAAGCATCCGCTGGCGGCCGCTGCGGCCAAACATCCTCGTTCAAGCCGGCGAGGATGACGCGGTCTGCCTGTTGCAAACGGGCCTCAAGCGGTCCCCAGATCGACAGACGCGGATGGGTCCGCCCTGGCTCCGGGACACTCAAACTCGCCGCCTGGTGGCGGAGGATCTCGGCAAAGGTCGTCGGTGACACGGGCCCGAGCGGCGCAATCAGGGCCGCGGTCTCTTCCAGGCAGCGCGCCGCCGCAGCCCCATCGGGACCGGCCCAGGCCGCCGTAGAAGAGCCTGTCAGAGTTTCGACAAGGCCGATGAGCTGATCTGCGATATCGCTCGCCAGCATATCCGCATCGCTTGAAAGTGCGCCTTCCGATGCGCCGAGCTTGGACATCAACCCCTGGATCAAAGCGCCGGCAGCAGAGGATGCGGAGGGTGGCACCGCCGTATGCCGGCTCATCGCTTTTCTGGCCGTTAGCTCGGGCAAACGGCGGACCAGGTCGCTAAGCACCCCCCAAATCCTGGGGCCTCTCAGATAGTGCGCATCAAGGGCGGCAATACCGGTCGCATCCGCCTCTACAAGTGAGTGCTTCAATAAGGATAGGAGGCGAACCGGATCACCGGTATCGCAGGCCCAGTGCGCCACGAGCAGGAGAAAGGACCCTGCCCCCGTGCGCCCCAAAGGAAGACCGGCCGTCGGCGCCACATCAATGTGCCAGCGCTCTAAAAGCGCAGCCACCTGGCGCGCCAAGCCAGCATCCGGCGTAATCAATGCCGCCGTTTGCCCTTCGACTTCCAGCGTCTCGCGAAGCAAAAGTGCGGCGAGACGCGCCTCGTCTGCTTCGTCTGCGGCCTCAATCAAGGACAGACCGCCGAGGGCACGGCGCACAAAAGCGTCCGGTGTCTCCTCGCCGGAGATGTCTTTCAGGCGGACCAGCCAATCCGCGGTTAAGGCAGCAGGTGTTAGGCTTTCGTGGATCAGCCGCCGCCGGGCCTCGGACTGCGGCTCTGCTGAACTCCCGGGCCAGACAGCCACATCTTCAGAGACCGTACCGAGGGCGACGAGCGTTCCCGCAAGGGCCGATTGCGGGTGGTCTGGTTCGTCGCCGATCGCTGCCCACGCCTCTGCCGGGGCCGACCGATCAAGGCCTGGCAGGACCACGAGTCCCTTATCTAGACCGAGCGCGGCCTGCATGAGCCGGCGGCTGGCTGGGGTTGCCCCGGTCGACCCCGCAACAACGAATGGACCTCTCGGCGGATTGGCCGAAACCGATGCCGCGATCGCTTCGGCCACGATCATCCGGCGCTCAAAAGGTTCAGACACTTGGTTCGCGGCGAGCCAGGCCGGCCAATGCTCCACAAGGATTTCAAGAAACGCGACGGATTGCTGCCAATGGGTCGCCAGATCCGTGTCATCGACAAGATCCGGAAGCCGCGACCAGTCGACACCGCCGGAGAGAGCCGCCTGATCGAGCAACCGAGCGAGTTCCCGCGCGGCGGAAATCGCAGACACGGCTGGCAAGGGCAGTCCCCGTGCCTCATAGAAGCCGCGCACCAGGCGCGCCAGCTCCCCGGTTCGCTGGGCCGACGGAAGCGCCGGCCCAAGATCAGTCAGGGCTTCTTCGGCGCCGGACGGCGGCTCGTCCGTTTCAAGATCCCCAAGGGCACGAATGTCCGGCGGCAATATGGTTGGCTGCCCAGAAGCCTCAAGCAGCTTCAAGGCAAGCCCGCGAGCCGACCGCCGGTTCGGCACATAGATCAGCGCGTTCGACAACGCCGCCGGATTTGCCGCAAGGCCGCTGACATCGGAAAGGGTCGCCGCAAGGTCACCCAGAAAGTCACGCCCCGCCGGGATACTCCAAAGGCGCGGTGCGCCCGCCGACAACGGCAAGCGCAGCGTCATACGCCGTGGCACCTCAGCCACATTTCCGCATCCGCGAGCGCATCCGGCGTACCGACATGGAGCCAGAACCGGTCAAGCGGCCAGCCGCAGAGGCGGCCGTTCTCGATCATCGCCTCCCATTTCGGCATTACCGAAAAAGGCGCGACCGGATCGCCATCAAAAAACTCCGGACGCGTGATCCGGACCCCCGCAAAGGCCCAGGGCGCCGACGAAGCTTCGCCCCGCCGCTTGAGCTGGCCAGCCTCATTGCGGAAGAAATCCCCCGCGCCAGGGAAGCCGAGACAGCGCCCGGTATCTGCGAGCATGAGGAAGTCATCCATCCTGGAGGGGTCATAGGCCTCGGCCAGTTCTTTCAGCGGCGCCGGATCGGCCGGAAACCAGAACGCATCCGTGTTCACCACATAGACGGGATCGTCGCCGAGGAGCGGCCGGGCCTTGGCGAGCCCGCCGCCGGTTTCCAGCGGCTGTTCGCGCTCATCGGAAAAGATGATCTCAAGATCGCGCCTCTGTTTCAGATGCGCCTCGACCTTGTCCGCATACCAATGGACATTCACGACGGCCCGCTCAACGCCGGCTGCCACGAGGGCGTCCATGGCCCAATCAATCAGCGGCTTACTCGTCACCTCGATCAGGGGCTTCGCGGTCGTCTCCGTTAAGGGACGCATCCGCGTGCCAAGCCCCGCCGCGAGGACCATGGCGG
>JBCAWP010000003.1:0-29900 GCA_038534535.1 Pseudomonadota bacterium | reverse complement strand
TCTCGCTCGGTTTGGATGGACGAGAACGCCGCAAATAGCGAGCGCGAGGCGGGAATGGCGACGACTTCCGAGATACGTGCACTGAGGAGCCCGCCGATCGAATAGGTGCCAAGGACCGCAGAGCCGCGCAGGCGGCCAAGGGCGAGCGTGTCGATGAGTTGATAGACTTGGCCCATGATGGAAAAGCCGGCCATCCAGATCGAGTAGCTGAAGAGGCGATTGAACGAGGCGAGCGTGAGCCGTGGGATGACAGGTTTGACCGCATAGGAGAGGCCGACCTGAACGAGGGCTGCGGCCGATATCCCGAAAACGAGGGCCCAATAGTTCTTCAGAAGCACGGCGCAAATCGCCGCCGCGACAAAGGACGCAAATTTCGAGGCGACCTCGACGAAGGATTCTCGGGTGAAATCCATTTCGCGCGCGAAGACTTCGAGGCGCGGGTTGCGCAGGCCAAGGAGGGCGACATAACCGCCAAGGGCCGCTGTGACGGGCGCAATGCGCATATCGTTCATGAAAGCGGCAAGCGGCCAGGCGAGGGCGCACATTAAAAGGGCAATGACGAGGCCGCGGAGGACACCGATGGTGAAGGCGGTATCATAATCTTCCTCGCGGATATCCCGGAGGTGTATGATCGCTTGGCTCACCGGCAATTCCGCAAACACTGAAGCCATCATGAGCACGCTCATGGCGGCGGCGAAAACACCGTAATCATCCGGTAGAATAAAGCGAGCGACGACAATCGTACTCGCCAGACCGAAAATCTGTCCCCCGATACGGGCCGCCGCGAGCCAGATGGCACCGTCTGCAACTTTGCGGGTGAGGGTCACGGGGCGGACAGTCCTTTCGCCGGTTGACGGTCGGGGGTCTGGTAACATGCAGGGCCAAGCCGGGTCGATTCCGCGGCTCAGCCTGTCAATCATGCAGAATTGATGCCCAAAGCCGGTGAATGCAGGCAATGCTTGTCACACTGTAATGCCATCATTCGCGCCGGGCTGAAGGCCTGGTATAAGGGATCTAGCGCTTGCCTGTGGATAAGCGCGGGGAACGACTGGGGAGTTGGGCGAACGATGAGTTTGATTTGGTGGTTACTGCCGGCGATTTCCGGCGTTGTTGGGCTGATGCTCGGATTTGCGGGGCTTGGAAAACTGTTTCGATTGCAACCGTTTTCCGGAGTTTTTCGCCTCTTGTTCAGTGTTGGCTTCTTGGGGCTGGCCGGCGTCGTGGCGCTCGCTGGGCTGAATCTGCAGACCTATAAGCGGCTGACATTTGAGCGGCCCGTGGCGACGATTACATTCGCGGCGACAAACATTCCGGGACAATACGAAGCACGCATGGTGTATCCCGGTGGAGAAACAGACAGTTATGCAATTTCCGGCGATGAGTGGGAGTTGAATGCCCGCGTTGTGAAATTCAAGGCGTTTTCGAACCTCCTCGGCTTTGACAGCGTCTACCGGCTGGATCGACTTTATGGACGGTATGAAGATGTGGCGCGCGCCGCTGAAACGAACGGGTATGCCTTGTCTGAAAATCCGGGGCTCGATGTGGTGGCCTTGTCCGAGCGGGTGGGCGGCCAGTTTGGGGTGGAAGATGCGCGCTATGGCTCTGCGGTCTATAATCCCATGTCGGACGGGCTCTCTTATGATGTGTTCATGACGCAGACGGCGCTGATTGCGCGCCCCGCAAATGATGCCACGGAGTCGCGTCTCGACCGGTTGGGTGAACCGGCCCCAGACGATGGCGCGGCGCCCGCAACCATTGGTGACGTCACCGAGAGCTAGGCGCATGGGTCTTTGGGATCGATACGTAGTACCGGCCGTCGTCTCCTGTGCGTGCGGCACAAAACCGATCATGAAGCAGCGCGAAAAGATTGTCCCGCGCGCGCGGGGGCGTGTCCTTGAGCTTGGTTGCGGGTCTGGCACAAATTTCAGTCTTTATGACCGCGAAACCGTGTCACGGATTGAGGCATTAGAACCGGCGCCCGGTATGATTTCCCGGGCCCGAAAGACGGCCGACAAACTGGGTCTTGGCGCGTCTGTGACATTTCATGAAGCGGGCGCGGAGGCCATTCCGCTTGATGATGCGAGCGTCGACACGGTGGTGATCACATTTGTCCTTTGCACCATCCCAGACTGGGAAAGCGCATTGTCAGAGGTCCGCCGTGTCTTGAAGCCGGGTGGTGAGGTCCTGTTCTCCGAACATGGGCTATCGCCGGATGCGGGGGTCGCGAAATGGCAGCGGCGGATTGAGCCGGTCTGGAAGCAGCTCGCGGGAGGGTGCCATCTGACGCGCGACACCGGAGTTCTTCTGTCCTCGTCGGGCTTTCAGCTCAACCGGATCGACCACATGTATCTGCCGCATGCACCGAAGGTGGCCGGCTATATGAGCTGGGGCTCGGCTGCTCTCGCTTGAAGTCTTCATATAACTGTGCGCCGCGCCATGAACATCTCGTAGGGTCGGAGCACTCGCCTTGTCCCCATGTGCCAGTTTTGAGATGATTAGCGTCAGCGAATTCGGGAGATGTGCGCCATGATTGATGTCGAGAAAATTCTGTCTGAGCTACGGATGGAAGCGGAAAAAGTGGCCGAGCAGATCGATCTTGATCAGCGCCTCGAAGAGGGCAAAGCCCTGGCTGAGCAAGCCAAAGAGCGCCTCCAAACGGACGAAAAGGCGCGCTGGGCGGCGGCCGGGGCAGGTGGTCTGTTACTCGCCGGATTGCTCGGCTCGCGGGGCGGGCGACGGTTTGCCGGCGGCGTGGCGAAGACGGGCGCTGTCGCGGCGCTTGGCGCGCTCGCCTATAAGGCCTGGCAGAACCGCGCGGCCGCCGAGGAGATCGATCCCGCAGAACCTGCGCATGCCGGCTATGTTGCGTCTGAGGCGGATGATGGCGATTTCGCTGCGGCAGTCGTGCGTGTGATGCTGGCGGCGGCCCATGCCGATGGTCGTTTCGATGAGGCCGAACGCCTGCTCATAGAGACGGAGCTTGAGAAATCCGGCGCCGATGCGGAGACGCGTGCGCTGCTCCTCTCGCCCATCGAAGAGAGCGCGCTGATGGATGAGATCCTCCCGGCGATTAAATCGCCCAATCACGCCGCCCAGCTCTATGCCGCGGCGAGCGTCATCGCCCGGTCTGGGACGCAGATGGAAAAGGACTTCCTGGCGCGCTTTGCCGAGCGGATTGGTGTGGATCCGCGCCACGCCTTGGCGATCGACAGAGCCGGAGAGGACGGTTAGGTCGGTCCCGTCTGGACCTTTCTCGCAATGCGGCCTAGGCCTCGTGTCCGGTAACCACATCGGAGGCGTCCATGGCCCATTGGCTCTTCAAGTCTGAACCCTTCAAATGGTCCTGGGATGATCAGGTCGCGGCCGGAGAGGCTGGCACGGAGTGGGATGGTGTGCGCAATTACCAGGCCCGCAATTTCATGCGTGAGATGAAGCTCGGGGATCGCGGTTTCTTTTACCATTCCAATGAAGGGCTGGAGATTGTTGGCATCGTCGAGGTGTGTGCTGAGGTGCACCCGGATTCGACAACCGATGATGCGCGTTGGGAGTGCGTGGATCTGCGGGCCGTGTGTCCGCTGCCCAAATTTGTGACCCTGAAAGACGTGAAAGCGAACCCGAAGCTCGCCGACATGTCGCTTGTGACCTCTATGCGGCTGTCTGTCCAGCCCGTGAAAGATGATGAATGGGTGGAAGTCTGCCGTATGGCGGAGTTCGATCCCAAATCGATTGAGGTCTAGGCTGCCGCGCGCGCTTCGGCCCTTCGGACATGATCGACGGCGGCGTCGAAGACATCGAGACCTGCCCCTGGTTTAACGGCATTTTCCGATAGGTGACGGCGATAGCCACGCGCGCCCGGTCGTCCAGCGAAAAGACCGAGCATATGCCGCGTCATGGCATGCAGCCCTGTGCCATTTGAGAGCTGGTATTGCATATACGGACGGTAGCGGTCGAGCGCGTCGTAGACATCCGCCGGCGTGCCGTGGTCGAAGAGGCGCGCGTCTACTTGGGCAAGGAGCGCGGGCGTCTGGTAAGCCGCGCGGCCCAGCATGACACCATCCACACGGCGCATTTCGTCCGTGCACGTCTCCAAGTCTGTTAGTCCGCCATTGAGGACAATCGTTAAGTCTGGCCGGGCCTGTTTCAGGCGTGCGACGAGATCATAATCAAGCGGCGGGATATCCCGGTTCTCTTTCGGGCTGAGACCCTTTAGCCAGGCCTTGCGGGCATGGACGATGAATACGGTGCAGCCGGCCGCCGCAACGGTCTCGACAAACTGGAAGAGGCTTGTCTCTGGGTCGTCATCGTCTACGCCGAGGCGGCATTTCACTGTGGCAGGCACGTCTGCGGCGGCTGCCTGCATGGCGCTGAAACAGTCGGCGACGATGTCCGGCTGCCGCATAAGGCAAGCGCCGAAGGCGCCGGACTGCACACGGTCCGATGGGCAGCCGCAGTTGAGATTGATCTCATCATAACCAAATGCGGCCCCGATCCGCGCGGCCTCACCGCATTTGGCCGGGTCCGATCCGCCGATTTGAAGGGCGACCGGGTGTTCGGCTTCGGAAAAGCCGATGAGCCGGTCGCGGTCGCCATGTATGATCGCGTCTGCTGTGACCATTTCCGTGTAGAGGAGTGCCCGCTGCGACAGGCAACGGTGGAACGCCCGGCAGTGCCGGTCGGTCCAGTCCATCATCGGGGCGACGGAGAATCTGTGGTCAAGCGTCGTCATGCCGGCGATATAGGCGGAGGTTAAACGCCTGTCACGGTTTGTTCGATCGCACCAAATATTGAGTGACCGTCGGCATCGTGCATCTCGATGCGGACAGTGTCGCCCGGTTTCATGAAGGGGGTTTTGAACTCGCCGGTCGCGATTTTCTCGATCATGCGGATTTCGGCGATGCAAGAATAGCCAAGGCCGCCGTCGGCGACCGGTTTGCCGGGACCACCATCGGCGCCCTTATTTGAGACCGTGCCGGACCCGATCACGGTGCCGGCGGAGAGGGGCCGCGTCTTCGCCGCATGGGAGACGAGGCGAGCGAGGGAAAAGGTCGCATCGACGCCGGCTTCGGCCCGGCCAAAGGGCGCGCCGTTATAATCGACGCGGAGCGGCAAGTGAACGAGGGCGTTTTGCCAGGCTGCGCCGAGTTCATCTGGGGTGATCGCGACGGGCGAAAAGGCGCTTGGTGGTTTTGATTGGAAGAAGCCGAACCCCTTGGTGAGTTCGGCCGGGATGAGGCCGCGCAGGGACACATCATTACACAGCATAATGAGTTTGATGTGGCCCGCGGCCTCCGCCTCCGAAGCGCCAGCGGGGACATCATCCGTGATCACTGCAATTTCACCCTCCATGTCGCAGCCCCAGGCCATGTCCCTGAGGGGGATGTCGTCACGGGGGCCGAGGAAGGCATCGGAGCCGCCCTGGTACATGAGCGGATCATCATAAAAGCTTGCCGGGACCTCCGCGCCGCGCGCCTGTCGGACGAGTTCCACATGGTTGATATAGGCTGAGCCATCCGCCCACTGATAGGCGCGGGGTAAGGGGCTTTCGCACTCTGTTTCATGGAAACGAAATGTCGGAACCGAGCCGAGCTCCACCCCCTCTGCCATGCGGGCGAGGCGCGGGGCGACTGCCTCCCAATCGTCGAGCGCGGCTTGTAGGGTGGGGGTAATCCGGGCGGCATCGGTGCAGCGGGTAAGGTCTTTAGAGACGACGACCAACCGTCCGTCGCGCGAGCCATTCTTCAGTGTAGCGAGTTTCATGGGGCGTCAGGACCTTCGATAGACTTTGATGACGTCGATCACCGCGTCGAGAATCTCTTCGGCAATCGCTTCTGGGGATTGGGTGTTGGATGAGAAATCGTACCGGTCGTGCAGGGCATTGCCAATCATCAGGCGGAAGGCCGCGCGGTACTCTTCATCGTTCAGGCGTTCATGGATATCGGAATCCTTCAGCAGGGAGCGCAGGAGAATGTCTTTCGCGACGGCGTAGAGGGCTTCGTCCTGTTTTGAACTCATACGGGTCTCCCTATCCGTGACGGTGGTGCGTCTGAACGGAGCCGGTGAGCGCTGCGCGGTTGCTCATTCGTCGGCGGCAATTTTTTCGTGCAGCCAGGCGGCGTGGCGCGGCGCTTTCTTTGTGCGGGACCATTCCTCCAGCATGTCCGGCGCAACGCGCTTTAGCTCCGCCATTTGATCCGGCGTGCCGGTATTGCAGGCGAGCTCCAGGCGGTGGCCATTCGGATCGAAGAAGTAGATGGATTTAAAGATGCCATGATTGGTGGGCCCGAGCACGTCGAGGCCGTAATCCTCGGCGCGGGCCTTGGCTGTCATCAAATCGTCCATGGATCCGACCTTGAAGGCGATATGTTGAACCCATTGAGGGGTGTTGTCGTCCCGGCCCATGTTCGGTGCGTTTGGTAATTCGAAAAAAGCGAGCACGTTGCCGTTTCCGGCATCGAGAAAGATGTGCATGTAAGGATCTGGCGCGCCGGTGGAGGGAACCTTATCCTCGGCGATCGCGAGCTGGAACTCCATGCCCATGACATCGCGGTAGAATTCAACCGTTTCCTTCGCGTCTTTGCAGCGATAGGCGACGTGGTGGACCCCTTGCAGGGCGGGGGCAGGGCGCGTCATGGCGATCCTCCTGTGAGCTTGAAGACTATGTAGTCAAAGCCGCCCGTGAGCGCTAGCGTCGCCACATGCCGTTGTCTCGCTGTCTGAACATTGCCGATCTTCGCGAGGCCGCGCGGCGCCGGGCCCACCGGATGGTTTTTGATTATATTGATGGCGGCGCCGATGATGAAGTGACGCTCGCGTGGAATTCCGATGCGTTTGGGCGGTATGCGTTGCATCATCGCGTGCTGACCGGGGTGGCCGCGCCTGATTTATCCACAGTTTTGCTTGGTCAGCGGATCGGCGTGCCGTTTGTCCTATCCCCATCGGCGGGCAACCGGCTGTTCCATACCGACGGAGAGCGGGGGCCGGCTCGCGCTGCGGCGAAATATGAGACCGTTTATGCCTTGTCGACCCTCTCATCGGTCTCGATCGAGGAGATCGGGGCGCTAACGCCGGGGCCCAAATGGTTCCAGCTCTATGTTTGGAAGGACAAGGCGCTCGTTAAAGAGATGCTCGACCGGGCGAAGGCCGCGGGATATGAGGCGCTCGTGCTGACGGTTGATTTGGCGGTCGCCGGCAACCGGGAGCGCGACCCACGCAACCAGTTTACGGTTCCGCCGAAGATCACGCTGCCGCTTCTGATGGAAGCGCTGCGCTCACCCGCTTGGACGCGTGATTATCTGAAAGGGCCGGCGATCGGATTTGCCAATCTGTCGAAGGATCAGCCGGCAGCGAGCCTATCGGCCTTTGTGGAGGCGCAGCTCGATGCCACGTTTTCGTGGTCGGATGCCGAATGGGTGCTCGGCGAATGGGGTGGTCCGGCGGTTCTGAAAGGGGTGATGCGGGCCGACGATGCAAAACGGGCTGTGGCTACCGGGTTTTCCGCCATCGCGATTTCGAACCATGGGGGGCGGCAGCTGGATTTCTCGCCGGCGCCGGTGACCTGTATCGCGCCGATCCGGGAGGCGATTGGCGGCGACGCTGACCTGATTTGCGATGGCGGGGTGCGGCGGGGAACCGACGTCTTGAAGGCGATCGCCCTGGGCGCAAATGCGGTCAGCTTCGCGCGGCCGTATCTTTATGGCCTTGCAGCGGGTGGAACCGCAGGGGCGATCCGCGCCCTCGATATCCTCGTCGATGAGATCCGGCGGGACATGATCCTTGTTGGCGCAGCAAGCATCGACGAGTTGACGGCAGATCTGATCTCAAGCTGGTGTTGAGAAGTTCAGTCGCAGGGGCTCGCTTTTTCCAGTGGCTGCAACACCTAGCGCGGTGAGATCAATCAGTTCGCGAGACCAATGCCTATGACCTGCCGCACGCTTATTCCCGTCTTAGGCGACCAATTGTCGACGGCACTCTCGTCTCTGTCTGCCGGAGACCCGAAAGTGGACCGCGTGCTCATGATGGAGGTGCAGGAGGAGGCGACCTATGTGGGGCACCACAAGAAAAAGATTGCGTTCCTTTTCGCCGCGATGCGCCATTTCGCCGAGGATCTGCGGTCGAGGGGATGGACGGTCGATTATGTCCGCCTCGATGATGCGGATAACTCCCACAGTTTTACGGGGGAAGTGGCCCGAGCTGCCGCACGGCTAAAGCCGGAGGGCATTCAAATCACCGAGCCCGGCGAATGGCGGGTTCTGGAGGCCATCCGCGGTTGGCAGGACGCGTTGGGTTTGCCGGTGCTTATTCTGGGCGATACACGGTTCGTGGCGACACATGCTGAGTTTGATGACTGGGCGGAAGGCCGCAAACAACTTCGTATGGAGTACTTCTACCGCGATATGCGCCGGAAGACCGGCCTCCTGATGGACGGAGATAATCCGGAAGGGGGGCAGTGGAACTATGATCAAGACAATCGCAAGCCGGCTAAAGCCGACATGTTCATGCCGAAGCCGATCGAGTACCGGCGGGACGCGATCACGCAAGAGGTGCTGACGCTCGTTGCGGAGAGATTTTCTGACCATTTCGGGGACTTAGAGCCCTTTAACTTTGCCGTGACCCATGATGAGGCGATGCGGGCCCTTGATCACTTCATCGAGGCATGTCTGCCGAAGTTTGGCGATTATCAGGACGCGATGCTCACGGGCGAGCCGTATCTCTACCACTCGCTCCTGTCCTTCTACATCAATGCCGGGCTCCTGGATCCACTCATCGTCTGCCAAAAAGCGGAGGAGGCTTATCGACGCGGCCATGCGCCTCTGAATTGTGTCGAAGGGTTTATCCGCCAGATTATTGGGTGGCGGGAATACATGCGCGGTATCTATTGGCGCTACATGCCTGAGTATCGCGATCGGAACTTTCTGGGCGCGACAGCGGATCTCCCCGACTTCTACTGGACCGGCGAGACGGATATGGCGTGCCTCGCGGCGGCGATCGGGCAAACCAAGACCTATGCTTATGCCCACCATATCCAGCGACTTATGGTCACGGGAAACTTCGCAATGCTGGCCGGTGTTGACCCCAAAAAGGTCCATGAATGGTACCTTGCGGTTTATGCTGACGCCTATGAGTGGGTCGAGTTGCCGAACACGCTGGGCATGAGCCAGTTTGGTGATGGGGGCCTTTTGGGATCGAAGCCTTATGCGTCGAGTGGAAATTACATCGACCGGATGTCGGACTATTGCCGGTCCTGTAAATACAAGGTCAAAGAGAAGACCGGACCCGAGTCTTGCCCCTTCAATTCACTTTATTGGGATTTTCTCGTTCGCAATGGAGAGGTCTTGCGAAACAATCCAAGAATGGGTCAAATGTATGCGACTTGGGAGCGAATGAGCGAGTCAAAGCAGGCGGCCTACCGAGAGACGGCCAATCAGATCCTATCATCGCTGGCGAGTGGCGATCGGATTTGAAAAAGTCTGCAGGAGGAAAGTAAGAGGACTTCATGCGGATCGCAGTTATTGGTGCCGGATTGGCCGGCATCAGCTTTGCGAATGCCCTGACCGAACGGGCAACGGTCAGTGTGTTCGAGAAATCGCGTGGCATAGGCGGCCGTATGGCAACGCGCTATGCCGGTATTTATGAGTTTGACCACGGAGCGCAGTATTTCACGGCGCGCGAGCCAGCCTTCCGGGACGCACTGACGCCGCATATTGCGGCCGGTCGCGTTGCGCAATGGGAGGGCAACATCGTCAAAATATTGCCGAATGGCGACGCTGAGCCCATCGCGAAGACAACGCCGATTTATGTCGCGAGCCCGCGTATGAATAGCCTCGTCAAGGCGATGGCGGACGGTGTGGATGTGGCACTCCAATGCCAGGTGACCTCGGTCCAAAAGGACGGCGAGGACTGGGTGCTGACCGATACAGATGGGCGCACTTACGGGCCCTTTGACTGGGTTGTGTCTGCGGCGCCTGCGCCCCAAACAGCGGCCCTTGCCCCGCAGACCTTTGAGCAAATGGATGTGCTGCAGCGCGTGCGGATGACCGGCTGTTTCACGCTGATTCTTGGGTCGGCGGACGGTCCGGAAATAGACTGGAACGGTGCCAAAGTGGCCGATGGTCCGATCGGTTGGATCGCGGTGAATTCGGATAAGCCCGGCCGGGAAACCTCCCCAAGCCTTGTCGTTCAAACCACAAATGAGTGGGCAGAGGCGCATCTGGAGGAAGATCCTGACGCTGTGCGCCGGACAATCATTGATGCCTTGCTGAAGATCACCGGCATCGATGCAGAGGCGTGCGAACATTCGGCGCTGCACCGGTGGCGTTATGCAAATACTCCGGAGCCGGCGGGCTCGCCTTTCCTTATCGACCCTGATCTGCGTTTTGCCGCCTGTGGCGACTGGTGCCTCGGTGGACGCGTCGAGGCCGCCTTTATGAGTGGCACAGCGCTCGCAGATGCGGTCACGGCTTAGAGCGTGACGGCGTCTTCTAGGAGGGCAGGTATCTTTTTCTTTAATCCGAAGAACCCGCGGCTCGCATGGGGCCAAGCGGCGGCATCATAGGGTCGTCGGAGCTCGATCAGGGGCACACCGATAGCGTTTTCGAAGGCGGCGCGAAGCCGTGTCGCCGTTGGGCCAACGGCCGGGGCAGCTGTCACAATGCTATCAAGTTGATTGTCATCGATCCATTCGGTGAGCGCCCCGCGCCAGTCTTGTGTCTCAAGCTGGCGGGTGGGACACCCGAAAAATGCTTCTGCGCGGGCGCTTGCATCGGCTAGGGCGCCTTCCGTGAAGTGCTTGGCCACACGGCCAATGCCCGTCCGGGTGCGCGTGGCGACGCTGGTGAGTGCGAGCGTCGCAACAGGTGCCTTTGGAAGACTGAGCGATTCTGGAGACCCATCTTCTTTCGTAAGAAGCAGCCCGACGCGTCCCGTGGGGCTAGGCGCCGCCAGGTCTGGCAGCGCGCGGCGTGGATGCTCGATCGCCTCGTCAAGGGGCGGTGCGTTCTTGGCAAGATCGCCGGGGCGCGGCGAAAATCGGCCGTCTGTGAAGCGCGCGATATTGTCCGGCCGGGCGAGGTAAGTCTTGCCTTTGGTGTGGAGACCGCCAACCCACCGCCAGGACAGCGTGTTGGAGGCTGGGTCAGCGTCCATCAAGTGCTTGAAAAAGAAGTCTGCGCCGAGTTGCCAGGGCAGGCGGAGTGTGAAGATCCAGATACTCGCAAACCACATACGGGTGTGATTATGGAGATATCCATGGTCAACAAGTTCAACCGCCCAGGCGTCGAAACACTCAAGGCCCGTGCGCCCCTGGATCGCGTCCAGGTAGGCTGCGGTGTGTGACCAGTCGTCCTGGAGCCTCTCAAGGTCATCAAGATAAGCAGACCAGACCGTGGGGCGCTGTTCCAGCCACCCCTTGAAGTAGGCGCGCCAATAGACTTCCTGAATGAATTTCTCAGCGCTCGACGCGCTGTGTTGATCTAGGACTTCGACCAACAGGGCAGGCTCTTCGATCAGCCGGTGGCGGACCCAGGGCGACAGGCAGGAAATGTTCGCGCGGTCTTCTGGTCCAAAATCCGAGTTGCGCATCGAGGCATAGGCGCGGCCAGCGCGCGGGAGGAACGCCGACTGGCGGGCGAGACCCGCCGCGCGGGTCGGCGTCCAATCGATCTTTGCAACGGAGGAGGCAGATGCCTCCATCATGCCGCGCGCTTACCTGTGCGTCGGCAGCGCTCGGAGCAATAGATAACATTCTCCCAGTCGCGCGCCCATTTTTTGCGCCAAGCGAAAGGACGCTCGCACACCGGACAGACTTTCTGGGGGAGGTCGGACTTCTTTCGCGTGGGCATGGATGCGATATGGGCCGCGATCAGGTCCAGTCGAGGGTCATTTTCCCGTGTACGAGCTTGTCATAATCGTCGACGAGCGCGTGGGTGATCTCTCCGGGTGTATAACGGTGCTCACCGATCTCCGCCACCGGTGTGATTTCGGCGGCCGTGCCCGTGATGAAACACTCCGAAAAGTTCGGGAGTTCGTCGGGAAGGATGGTCCTTTCAACGACGTCAATCTGCCGCGCTTTCGCCAAGCGCATGGCGGTTTGCCGGGTAATCCCGTTGAGAAAGCAGTCAGGCGTTGGCGTGTGCAGGGCGCCGTCCTGGACGAAAAAGATATTCGCCCCGGTTGCCTCAGCCACATGGCCGCGCCAGTCGAGCATGAGGGCATCTTGGTAGCCTTGGCGGTGCGCTTTCTGCTTGGACACCGTGCAAATCATATAGAGACCTGCAGCCTTCGATTCGCAGGGCGCGGTTTCGGGCGACGGGCGCTTGTAAGCCGCATGGGTCATTCGAATACCCTGCATCTTGTCTTCAAAATAGTCGCCCCAGTGCCAGGCCGCGATGGCGAGGTGGACCGTGTTTTTCATGGCAAGGACGCCCATTTCCTCAGATCCGCGCCAGGCGATCGCCCGTACATAGGCGTTTTCGAGCCCGGATTTCGCGAGCGCCTCACGCTTGGCGTCCTCGATTTGATCGATGGTGAAAGGAATTTCGAAATCAAGGATGCCGGCTGAGCGATGAAGTCGCTCAGAGTGAAGGCGGGAGCGATAAATCTCGCCCGCATAGGCCCGCTCGCCTTCAAAAACGGCTGACGCATAGTGCAATCCATGGGTCAGGACGTGCACCTTGGACTCGCGCCAAGGGACAAAGTCACCATCCATCCAGATGAAGCCGTCACGATCGTCGTAGGGGATGAACGCCATTATGGATGCGCCTTTGCTTGAAATTTCTGTCGTTTCTGTCTCATTCTCAGGGGGTGACTAGGGAAGTCAACAGATCGCACGTGTCCGTGCGCGCGACCGATGCGCGCCTGTTCCTCCGCGACGAGGAGCTGGACAGGGGGGCGTTTCTAATTTTGGCGGCTGAAAGGCGCCTCGGCGCTGCCATTGCCACGGCGGCTCGCGCGCTCGACCTCGGCCGGAGTGAAGTTGATATTCTCTTGGGAATCCACGCGACCCCGGGCGTAACGGTGACAGATTTGCGCGAGCGGCTCGGAATGACCGTGCCAACGTTTGCGCGTCTTTTGGGCCAACTCGATCGGCGCGGATTTGTTCGTAAGACACCAAGCGGCCGAGATGGCCGGCGGCGGAATCTCTATGTGAGCCAGGAGGCGCTGACTGTTATCGATCCGGTGATTTCGGCCCTACGCGAGGTGTTAAGGCCAGTTTACCGAGAATCCGGTGGAGATGTGGTGAGCGGCGCAGTCGATCTGCTCTCGGCGGTCGCGGAGCCCGACAATGGCTGAAGCGCCGCATCTGCTGGTTGTCGACGATGATGATCGGCTGCGCTTGCTGCTCAAACGCTTTTTGTCCTCGGCCGGCTATCGGGTGACCGCGGCTGCCGACACTGTTGCTGCGCGGACAGTGATGGACGGTCTCGATTTTGACCTCGCGATTCTCGACATCATGATGCCAGGCGAAGACGGGTTCACGTTCCTGGAAACCTTGCGCGCGTCTAACGATCTGCCAGTCATTTTATTGACCGCCCGAGATTTGGTTGATGACCGGAAGGAGGGTTTGCGTCTCGGCGCGGACGATTATCTGTCGAAGCCATTTGATCCTGAGGAGCTATCGCTTCGGATTGCCGCGATTTTGAGACGGACGGCAAATGAACCACGGCCGGCCCAGATCAAACTGTCCGGCCTTATCTTCGATCCGGCAAAAGGCGACCTCCGGGAGGGCGACCGGCGCGTTCATCTCACTGAAGCCGAGCGCTTATTGATGAAGTTGCTGGCAGAAAATCTGGGAGAGGCCGTATCGCGCTCACAGCTCGCGGCGAAGGCGTCAAATGGGCATGAGCGGTCCGTCGATGTGCAGATGACGCGACTTCGCCGGAAGGTTGAGCCGGACCCGCGCCGCCCTGTGCATTTGCAAACCGTACGCGGAGTGGGCTATCGGCTGGTCTCAGACTGAGTGGAGTACGAGACCGGTGGACACGTCTGAGCCTTTAACCGGCAAGGCTAAGCCTTTTGGCACCTATGCGCCGACGACCGTTGTGCGGGTGATGATTATGCTTGCACAGGCTACCCCGCTCGGCCGGGGCGGCGCGCGGCGCTACATCACCCGCCTCTTGCGCCGTTGGCACGAGGGCCCCATCGACGTGCACTTGTTTGGACAGCGCGCACGGCTTTTGCTGCATGGCAATAGTTCGGAGACGAAAGCGCTGATCAAGCCTCAGTTGTACGCGCGGGCGGCGCGGCGGACGGTCGCGGATGTACTGCCGAAGCAAGGAGGGGTTCTCATTGATATCGGCGCCAATGCCGGCCTGTTTTCGCTGATGGCGACGGCGCACATGGACACCGGGACCGTGATTGCGGCTGAACCGCAACCGGCCCTTATCGAACGCCTTCGGACAAATTTGATTGGATTGAAGTCCGACAATCAGCGCGGGCTCAATGTTTACTTGTTCGATTGCGCCGTGGGCGCGGAAGCAGGCGAGAGTATCCTCCATATTCCCCGCCAGCTGGGCCAAGCCAGTCTCCACCCTTTAGCCGCCGCGAGCCCCTTGACCGTGCCGATTCAGCCTCTGGTCCAATTGATTGATGAGGCGGCGGTTGACCATGTCGATCTTCTGAAGATCGATATTGAAGGCTATGAGGATGATGTCCTGTTCCCATTCTTTGAGACGGCGCCGGAGACTCTTTGGCCGACGGCGATTGTCCTAGAGCACTGTCATAGCGATCGCTGGCGGCGGAATTGTCTGACGCTGCTTTCGGAACGCGGCTATCAAACGATCGCTAAAAGCCGTACCGATACGGTGTTCGTCAAACTGCCGGGGACATAAGTGATCGGGATCCCATTCCGTGAGATCTTTCCGAAGGGGCTCTATGCCCGCAGCGTGCTTTTGACGCTTCTGCCCGTTGTGATCATCCTTATCTTGATGACGCTGTATTACTATAATGGGCATTTGCGGTCGGTGAACACGCGGTTGTCTCAAGCCTTGGCGCGGGACGTCCTGCTAATCGATGAGATTTGTCAGCGCGACCCGGCCGGCGCCCTGTCCAAAGCGCAGATCCAAACGAGCCTCGGCTTACAATTCGATTGCCGCTTCGATCGCAGCGCGGCGGACGAGACTGCGCTGACAGATCAGTTCTTTTATCAATGGATTGTGCAAAGAGAGGTTGAAGCGCGCCTCGGCCAACCCGTCTCGGTCAATCTCGATCCGGCAGAGGACACGCTCGATATACAGATTGAGTCGCCAGATGGGGTCCGGCGCATCGTCACTGATCGGAAACGCGCGATCGCCATCAATGGGCATATCTTTATCGTATGGGTCGTTTTGTTCTCGCTCTTCATGGTGTTTGCGGCGCTGGCTTTCCTGCGCAATCACGTCCGATCGATCCTTCGTCTGACGGAGGCGGCGCAGTCTTTTGGGCGAGGGCGGGATGTTGATGGTTATCGGCCCCACGGTGCCCGAGAGGTGCGGGCTGCGGCCCTTGCCGTGATGCAGATGCGCCAACGCCTCATCCGGTTCGCCGAGCAACGCACGCGGATGCTTGCGGGCATTAGCCATGATCTGCGCACACCGATTACCCGGCTGGGATTACACCTGGCCATGCAGGACCAGACCGAGGATGTCCGCGCTGCGCGGGCCGATCTCGACGAAATGAAGGTGATGCTTGATGAGTACTTGGCCTTTGTGCGGGGCGAGGAGGGGGAGTCGACCGAAGCTGTCGAACTCCATAGCTTGCTGGGGGAGATCGCGGCCGGTCATCCGGCGACGTCGGTTCGATTGGTCGATGGGGCGCCGACAACGATTATGGCAAAGCCCATAGCTTTGAAACGCGCCCTGTCGAACATTGTCTCAAACGCGGTTGCCTATGCCCCCTACACGGAAATCTCCGTCGATGACTCACCGCGCACCGTGACCATCCGCGTTGATGACAACGGTCCGGGAATACCGCCGGAGAAGTTTGAAGAAGCGCTGCGGCCATTTTCTCGTCTGAACGAGGCGCGCAACCAGAATGTTCCGGGCACGGGGCTTGGTCTTGCCTTGGCGCGCGACACGGCGCGACGCGCCGGCGGCCAACTTACGCTTCGGACGTCTCCGCTTGGGGGCCTTCAGGTCGAGATGATGCTGCCATATTAGGCCACCGGCGAAATCTCTTCCGCAGTCTGCTGAGTTGGTCGAGCCGCTCCTCGATATTGATCAACTCCCCGTCGAGGGTCGCCATTGTCCGCGCGAAGTCACCGGAATCGTCTTCGCGCCAGGCTGCTTTGGTTTTTGAGATGGCGCGGATTAAGCCGACGCGCATCGCACCAAGCGCAACTGGGTCGCCGCTATCCAGGCCGGCTGCAACCATGGCCCATTTGGCCGTCTTGCGCCGTTGATGGAGGCGGTGCGCGAAATCGCCGGGCTGACGCGACCGGCCGGCGAGCATGGACAGGGCGCCGGCGCGCTGCGTCTCCAACCGCTCAAACCGCAGCATGATCGCGTCGAACAGCCGTTCGCGCGGCGTATCTTTCATGTCTGGCGCGTCTTCCGACATCGCTTTATCGGCCCAAACATCAAGAGCATCGAGCACGCTCGACTTGTCGATCTGTCCATAGAAGGCCTCCAAATCGATCCCTGCTTCTTCTGCGATGTCGCGGAGGGTGACGTCGGTCCAGGCGGTCTTCGAGGCTAGTTTCAAGGCCGATTTCAGCGCCTTCGAAGTCAGCGCGTCACGGTCGAGTGTCTTGGCCATACTTAGCTCCCTGCTGACAGGGCCCGCTCGCGTGCTGCCGCGGCGCGGACTGCTTCTCTCATTAGAGATGGCATGCCATCGCCGCGCATCAAGATGTCGAGCGCCGCTTCCGTAACGCCGCCCTTCGAAGCGACCGCTTTGCGCAAGGCTGCGGCGCTCTCGCCGGAGTCCTCCAGAAGGGCTGCCGCGCCGATAATCGTCTCGCGGGCCAGTGTTTCTGCAAGATCGGGGGCGATGCCCTCGCCCTCTGCCGCGCCGGCAAGTGCTTCGACCAACATGAACACATAAGCGGGGCCGGATCCGGACACGGCGGTGACAGAGGAGAATAGCGCTTCGGAAATGGGCCCAACGACGCGGCCAAGTGGGGTGAGCAAGCGGTTTGCCAGGGTTAGATCTTTTTTGAGGCAATCCTCAGGGGCGCAAAGGGCGGTAATCCCAGCGCCGATGGCCCCTGGTGTATTCGGCATGGCCCGAATGATCCGTGTCGTCCCGAGAGAGGCGGCGAGGGCCTTCAGGCGGATGCCTGCCATAATCGAGAGGACCAGGGTGTCTGGGCCGATCCAGGCCTGGATGTTCTCTGCGGCCTCAGCAAAAATCTGAGGTTTAACGGCGACCACGACAATGTCGGTCGCCTCTGGCGCCTGATTGAGTCCGAGACGGGCCGCATTATCCTCGACCATCGCTAGGATGAGATCGCTGGGCTCTGGATCAACAATGTTGATCTGGGGCTTACTCCGAGCCGATAGCCAGCCTGTGGCCAGCGCTTCGCCCATGCGCCCGGCGCCAATCAACGCAATACGGGGAGATGCCATGGGCGGCGTCAGGCCTCGCCGTCGGTTTCGAACAGAACCGCTGCGATAGCATCGATCGGGGTCTTGCCGGCCCAAACCATGAAATTGAAAGCGGGGATGAACCGTTCGGCCGCTTCGATGGCCGCTGACAATACGGCATGGATCTCACCTTGACCTGGCGCATCGCGCCCCGTCAGCGGGAGCGTATGGCGGAACAGAACCACGTTTTCGTCAGCCCAGAAATCGAAGTGGCCAAGCCAAAGCCGTTCGTTCATCGCCACGACAAGCTCGCGGATGGCGGCGTGTTTGCCAGCGCGTGGCTTCACATCAATCGTGAGCGAGAAGTGGACGGCCGCAGGCTCTGAGCGCACGGCGAACAGGGCGCCCATGTCGCCCCATTTTGTTGAAGCAACACATTGTACCGAGTCAGCCTCGTCGCGATCAAAGTCCCAATCGGCCAGGGCCAGGACATGTTCAACGACATCAAGCGCTTCGATTTCTTCGATTTCCACAGTGGAGACTGATAGGCTCATCGTCCATTTCCTCCGTCAAACGGCGAGTAGAGGAACGTCGATTTTTGATAAACCGACTCAGTGTCCCTCACCGGAACGCTAGCACGGGGTGAAACAGGCGCAATAGCCGCCAACACGTGAGCTCTCCGTCGGAGCGCGTATCTGCCGCAATTCGCATCGCTTAACAAGAAGTTTAGTGTTGCCGGATCGCAACGTCTCCTAGGTATAAAGGATGAACATGGGATGGGCAGCGCGTATCAGCCTTGAGTGGCGAGCCCGGATCGGCGCTGCCGCGGCACACGCGCTTGTGTTTGCGATTGTGCTGACATGGCCGATCTCACCGGAGGCGCCGCCCCTTGGCCCGGTCCAAGTCGTGCTTGTGGAACTGGCGCCGACTGTGACCGAAGTGCCGCCACCACCGCCGCCGCTCGATGATCCGGACGAGGCGGATATCGATCAGGCACCTCCGGAAAGCATTGAGCCGTCCCCAGATGATCCGGAGCTCGACGTGGCCCCCGACACCCCGCCGGAGTTGGAAATCGCCGATGCACCGGCCGTTGAAGCCTTCACGGCGCCGCCTATCGCGGTCGCCGAACCAGACAATGATGAGGCGCTGACAGAAGAGGTGGAGCCAGTGGTTGTGGATCCGCGCTGGGAGATCCCATTTGATCCGTTCCAGGAGGCCACACCGTCGGCCTTGTCCCGGGTGGCCCGGGCAATGGCGTGTTCGCGGACCAATCTCGAAACCCGTCCTGATTTCTGCCCGAATTACACCGATGAGGATTTGTATCTGTCGTCCTTGTCTCAGTCTCGGCCCGGCAGCCGGGACTATGATCCGATCGCGGATATCGCGGCGGCGGAAGATGCGGTTCAACGGGCCGCCTTTGGCCGTTCAAGGACCCGCCGGTTCCGGGAACGACAGGCCCGGGCGACACCGACGAGTAGTGCCGAGGTGGGCGGCACCTTCGCCCAGGTGCCTCGGCATCCGGAAGGGCTGCAGAATTGCACTCCCGTCCAGACAGGATTGGATGGCCCTGGCGGGCAAGTGTCTGGCCTAACGTTCGACGACCGGCTTGGTTCGAGTGACGGGATTCTCTGTCGCTAGGTGGTTTTGCGGGCTTTGACGTCGTCATAGGCCGCCAAGGCCCGCTCGCGGCCATGCTTATGCTCGACGATTGGGAAGGGATAGGTTTTGCCAAGCTCAACGCCAGCGGCCGCTAAGGTCGCCTTGTCGGCGGTCCAAGGAGCGTACAGCACCTTTCGCGGAAGGTTTTTGAGTTCGGGGCAGTAGGTGCGGACATAATCGCCCGTCTCGTCGAACTTCTCGCCTTGGGTGATGGGGTTGAAAACCCGGAAATAAGGCGCTGCATCCGCGCCAGACCCAGCGGTCCACTGCCAACTGGCCGCGTTTGAGGCCGGATCGGCGTCCACAAGCGTATCCCAAAACCAGGCTTCCCCTTTTTGCCACGGCAAGAGCAGATGTTTGGTTAAGAAGGAGGCGACGATCATGCGAACCCGGTTGTGCATCCAGCCGGTCTGCCAGAGTTGGCGCATGCCCGCATCGACAATGGGATAGCCCGTTTGGCCGTGGCACCAGCGCTCATAATCATCATCTGAGTCTCGCCACGGCATGGCGTCAAATCCGGGATTGTAGTTTTGCGTTGCAAGGTCCGGATTATGGAAGAGCAGAACATATGAGAACTCGCGCCAAACCACTTCGGAGAGGAACACCCAGGCAGACTCTTCGTCGATGTTCCGGCGACCGTCCTGCATAGCCTGGCGGACCGTCCGCCAAATCGTGGCCGGGGCAATCTCGCCATGGGCGAGGTGCGGCGACAGACGCGACGTGCCGGTGTCGATGTCCGGTCGGTTCCGGTGCTCGGCGTAGGCGCTGAGGCCGCTTGAGAGAAATGCTTCAAGCCGGTCGAGCGCGCCATCTTCCCCGGGCGTCCAAACGGGCTCAAATCCGATCGACCAATCGGGGTCTATGGGGTGGAGGCCCCAAGCGCCAAGGTCGTCGCCGGAGGGTTCAACTGTGTTTAAACGCTCGGGAGCGGGGCGCGGCGCGGGGGCAGTGAAATTCGCGCGAACCGTTTTCCAATAGGGCGTGAAGACCTTGTAGTAGCGGCCAGAGCCCGTTTTGACGGTCCACGGTTCGGTGAGGAGATTGCCGTTGAAGGTTTCCACAGCGATGCCATCATCTTTCAGGCGAGCTTTTAGGTTGGCATCGGCCTCGCGTTCTGTCGCGCCGTAGCGCCGGTTCCAGACCACGGTGCGCGCCCCCGTCTCGCGTGTCACCTGTGGGAGAATACTCTCTGGTGGGCCACGCCGGAGTGTGAGGGTGCCGCCGCGGCTTGCAATCGACTTGGCCAAGGCCTGAAGAGACTTGTCGAGCCACCAGGCCTGCGCACCGCCCATGGCGCGCTCCCCGTCTGCGGCCTCCTCCAAGATGTAAAGAAGGATCAGCGGACCTTCCAGTTCGAGAGCGGCTGATAAGGCAGGATTATCGGCCAGGCGAAGGTCGCGCCGAAACCAGACAATTGTAGGGGATGGCATGGGAGCTCCGTTTGGCCTCGTGGGTGGAGAGGTGTGGTGGCCTGCCTATGAGTCAAGCCAGTTTTAATAGGCAGGTTTCGCAGAGCCCGTCTGTCACAAGGGCGGCTGCCCCCATGCTTAACGTATCGGTAACAATTCCCGTTTAGATCGAAAAATAATTGCAGTGATTGATTTTCCATATCGCTGCGTCGCTTGAGGAGACAGTTTTTCGTTTCGGATCGTCTCGGGTCTGATCTGCAAAATCGCCGAGGAAAATCCGTATCGTTTCATCAGAGCTCGTTTCTGTGGTCCTCCGACGATGCAGAACAGGGCGTGTCTGATGATGATCCTGGCCGGATTCGCCCCTTGTTCCCGGCCAGGATTCCTTTGCCCGTCATCGGTCCTTGAGGACATGCCGGTGGCCATCACCCAGCTCACGGTCTTCACTTCGCCCAATCCGGACAGTGAGCATTTGGCCCCCGGCTCTCAAATGGCCGGGGGCCCTTTTTTTGGGGCTGGGACGGCAAAAGATCAGATTCCTGCAAGCCGCCGCGCCGAGAATGTGGAAGACTTCACAGGCCGATTTCCCGCTCAGTAAGGATGAGTTGAGCCATCCCATTTGCGGCGGTCCGATCCGCTCGCGAATAGGCTCAAGAGCCTTAGACGAGGGGAGAATATCGTGGCTCGCCGCGGGCAAGACTTCGCAACTGTTGAGGTTGAGACCATTCAAGGTCGGCAGATTGAGATCAGCCGCGAATGGTCGAACATACGGGTCAATCGTGCGCGTCAGCGTGCGGCCCATCTGACGGGCCGCGCTCCCTTCCACCTTCTCGAAATGTGCTTGGAAGGCAAAGGGGTCGTCACCTATCGGCTGACGGGCAAGAAAGCGGTGGAGAAATCGACGGTCTTGTCCCCCGGCAAGCTCGTCTTCTTGCCAAAGGGCGCAATTTTCAGCCTCCATGTCGACGGCGAATACACAGCGCAGGAGATCCGCCTCGACCACCAGTTTATCCTGGATATCGCCGAATCCATGTCGCTTTCAAGCGACCAAGCCTGGTCTTTGAAGAGTTTCATCGGCGTCCGGGATCCCGAAATTGAATCAGTGTCTCGTAAGCTTCTGAAAGAGGGCAGCGAGCCCGGCGCGGGATCAGAACTCTATGTTGAGACACTGGCGACGCAGCTATCGATCTTGCTCGTGCGCCGTAGCCTCGCAATGCACGTCAATGTGCCGCGGGCGCCGCGCCTGACCGAAGAGCAAGTCAGCGACATCATTGAATATCTGGACGAAAATCTCGATCAATCCGGCGGGGTTCAAGCCCTAGCCGACCTCACGAAAATGGACGTGCACACATTTTCAAGGTGCTTCAAGACCAGCTTTGGTCAGACACCCCATCAGTTCGTGATTGAGCAACGCCTCACGCGCGCAAAGTCACTGTTGAAGACATCCGATCTTTCCATCGTCGAAATCGCATTTGCCTGCGGGTTCTCCAACCAAGCGCATTTGACGACAACTTTTTCTCAGCGGCTCGGGGTCACACCCGCCCGTTACCGCAGGCTGGACGTTCAATGAGAGACGACATATTCAACATCGAAAACCGACTTCAGACGCGCGCCGCAGGTGATCAAACCCCGGTCCAGGTTGGGGATATGCTGCCCGAGGACGTCGTCGACTTTATTGATGCGCTCGATATGCCTGGCATGCTGCTCATGAGGTCAACAGACGAAAATGCTGTGCAAATCCTCCACGCAAATCCCGCTTATTGTGAGATGTGCGGCTACACTATCGACGAAATGGCCGGTCAGTCGCTATCGCTTTTGCAAGGCGTTGAGACCGATACGATGGCCGCGCGAACCTTTGCTGAGCACGTTGTCGAGCGCGGCTCAGGATTTGTCGATCTCGTCAATTACCGCAAGGACGGCAGCGCTTATGAGATCGCGCTTGTTGGATCGCGTCTGACACAAGCCCAGTCAGGGAACGAGGGTGATCGTAATTTGTTCTTCGCCATGGCCTTCCTTCTGTCGGAGGCTGATTACAGTGCGCCGCGCGCGAACTTGTCGACCCCTGGCTTGGACGAAGACTGAGACAGCCCTTACTCCGCCGGCGACAACTCAATGCCCGGGTCGAGCGTTGGCGCCGGTTTGACCGGCTTGTCGTCAATGGGAAGGTAGAAGGCGACGGTTGTGCCCTTCCCATTCTGGCTGGCGATGGACAGCTTGCCACCGTGCATTTCTGCGAAGGATTTGGTGAGGGCGAGCCCGAGGCCTGTGCCTTCGTAGTTGCGGTCTGAGTTGCCGTTGACCTGTTCAAAGGGCTGGGCGAGCCGGGGTAGGTCTTTCTCAGGAATACCGATGCCGGTGTCTGTCACAGCAAAGCGGATATAAGGCGCGCGCTTGCGGATCGTGACGGCAATCCGGCCACCGGCATTTGTAAATTTGATCGCGTTCGAGACGAGATTGAGCATCATTTGCCGAATGGCGCGATGATCGGCTGAGATCAGCGGCAGGTCGTCTTCGGCGTCGAAAACGAGCTTGATGTTTGCGTCCGCGGCTTTGCGGCCGATCATGCGCAAAGCTGCGTCAACGGGATCCACCGGGTCGATGAGATGCCGATTAATCGTCATCTTGCCGGCCTCGATTTTCGCCATGTCGAGGATGTCATTAATCATGTCGAGGAGGTGCTGGCCGGACCGGAGAATGTCGTTTGCGTATTCCTTGTACCGCCCGTCTCCTAGAGGGCCATAGAGTTCCGTCGTCAGAATTTCCGAGAAGCCATTGATTGCGTTCAGGGGTGTACGCAGTTCATGGCTCATATTGGCTAGAAAGGCGCTCTTGCTGTGTGCCGCGCGCTCGGCTTTTTCTTTCTCTTCCGCATATTTGCGGCTGAGTTCGGCGGCTTGGCCTTCAGACCGCTCAAGGTCTGCGATCAGACGTTTCAGCTTCTGGCTTTGCCGGGTCAGAGTGAGGTTACTTTCCTCTCGGTCGGTAACGTCAATCCCGACGGAGATTAAGCCGCCCTCGGGCGTCGTCCGATCAACCATTTTGATCCAACGCCCCGAGACAAGCTGGACAAGCGAGGTGTTCGGTTCGGTTTCCGATGGGGTTTCGCCGCGCACGGATGGGTTCCGCGCGAGCACGACCGTATCGTGACTCATGCCGGGGCGAAGCGCCGTTTGTAAGCGGAAGGCGCGCGCATAAGCTCCGTTCCAATAAAGGAGACGCTTGCGGGCATCCCAGATCGCAAAGGGGCCGTCATACCCCTCCAGCGCGTTGCGCAGGCGCCGCTCCGCGGTTCTCAGCCGATCATCAGCCTGCCGCCGCGCGGTAATGTCTGTGACGATGCCGGCGCAGTGAAAGCCCTTGTCGCTCACATCCTCAATCTGACGGCCGACAATCTCAAGCCATGTTGCGCCGCCGCTGGCTTTTGTTCGGAATGCGACATTGACGACACCGATCTCCTTGGCGCGGTCAAAGGCCGTTCGGACGGTGGCGCGATCATCTTCCAACACCAGTTCCATAAACGCGTCCGCGTGGATCTCTCCGGCACGCTCCGCGCCGACGAGGGCGGCAAACTGTTCGGAGATATCGGCTGTGCAGGAGTTCAGATATGAGGACCAAAATCCGGCTTGCGCGCCCTGCATGACAAGGTCGAAGACATGGTTCGCCCGGCGTTCAGTATCGAGGGCTGAACTGACCTTTGCGGTTTGGCTGCGAAGGATCCGGTAGAGCCCGATGATCGCAAGCGCCGGAGCAAGCCACAGAAGAGCATAGATCAGAAGGCGGATGGCATCCCGCTCGCCGAAGACGGGGGAGGGCATCAAAGCACAGATCGACAGACTGGCATTTGCAATTGGGGTACATGCGACGCCGGCCCGGGGATGTGCCTGGGATGAGATAATCGCGGGCGCCCGTAATTGCTGATTGCTCAATTGAACATCGGCAAGGCGCGGATTGCCGCCCGTGAGAGTCGCTTCGCCCACAAAGGCAAACGCGTAGTCCGTCCCTGCATAGGGCAGCCATTCACTGGCAGGTCCGATCGCTATCCAGCGGGTCCCTGAGGCGATGGTCGCCGAGAGGGCGACATCGCCAAAGGGTGTGATCGTAAAGCTGTGTCCGTCGGCTTCGCCGCGCAAAACGGCATCTGCGGCCATGCGCTCACGGCTGCCGGGTTGGGCGTTCGACGCGGTCGAGAGCGGCATGAGGAGGTCGACGCCATCAAAGCGGCTGGGGTCGAGGGCGCTTGGGCGACTGGCCGATAGATTGGAAGCGAGGAGGTTTGCTTGACCACTTAACCGTTCCGATGTTGCGACAGCCGTTCGTTGGAGGATGGCCAAGGAGGAGATATCTGCGGTCTGACGTTCATCCCAGGCCTTGAGACCAAGTGCGAGGGTCTGGACCGCGAGCAAGGCGGCAATAACCCAGACAGCCGGTACGCGTGCGCGTCCGGAGACAATGGCCTTGTCATGCCCGTTTTTTTTGGCCACCTGCGTCGATCCCAAGCGTTTTGGCGCGCAGGAACGCGCCTTATTCGGGCGACGATGGGCGGGAATGCTTGCCCAAAAGTTAACAAATGTGTTTCGACCGTTAACCTATTATCCGCTGAAGGATGTCCGATGCATTCTGGGAGAGCTTGGCAGCGGACAGTTTTCGAAGTGTCCGCTCGGCGGATTGGCGTGCATCCTCGGTTAAGTCTTTCCACTGTTCAAAAGTGGTCAGCAGCCTCGCGGCAAGGGCCGGATTTCGGGGATCAACACGCCGAACAAATGTTGCCACGAAGTCGTGCCCAGACCCATCGGGTGCATGAAAACCGGCCAGGTTTCCAGTCGCGAAGACGCCAACGAGGGCGCGCACACGGTTCGGATTACCGAGGTCGAAGTCCTCGTGCTCAGCGAGCGCTTCAAGTTCGGTGACGCGGCCGAGCCGTGCTTGGGTTGCGAACCATTTGTCAATGACAAGCGGGTTGCCGGCCCACTGGGCATAGAATTTCGCAAGCGCGTCTGAGGCATCCTCCGGAGATGCGAGCAGCGCTGACAGGACCGCTTGTTGCTCAGTCATATTGGTCGCAGCCTCAAACCGTCCGTTTAGGAACGGCGCGGTCTCGGCATGATGCGCACAAAGATCAAGCGCGGCGCTCCGCAGGTCACGGATCCCGGCCTGCGCCGCATCCGGCCGGAACGGGGTGGGCTGGGGCGCATTCAGAATGACTGTGAGCTCGCTTGTCAGTCTTGCCGCCAGGGCCGATTTTAGGTCTTTGCGGGCGGCATCGAGCGCGATCGGATCTGCCGGTTTGTGATCGAGAAAAAGCTCACCGGTGGTGGGCAAGCGCAGAAGCAGGGCCGCAAAGGCCGGATCCTTGTCCTTTGCGTCGAGGCTGAGTTGGGCGACGGTGTCGACGAGGCCTGCGTCGATAGGCCCACCGCCATAGGTCGTGTTCAATATCTGTTTGCGAACCAGAGACTGGCTTAGGTCCCAGCGATTAAAGGGGTCCGTTTCGACCTTAATCAAAGACAGCGTCTCGTCCCGGCTGAGGTGACGGCGCAGGATGACCGGCGCGCTGAACTCCCGGCCGACGGAGAGGCTTGGCCTTTCCGTTCCGGCGGGAAAGGCCAGTGTCCGGACGACCTGGTGATCGTCGCTGATAAGGAGAAACTCCCCATTGTCGGCGCTGGTGTGGGACAGGTGTGTGCCGTTACCACCAATTATTGCGCAGGCGAGCGGGGTGGGAAGTGGTTTCGCCTCGGCGCCGGCATTCCCTGAGACTGACTGCTGAACCTCGATTGTCAGCGTCGCCGTCGCCGGGGCCCAGGACTCACGGATTATGATCTCCGGCGTGCCAGGCTGGGCATACCATTGCCGGAAAGCCGACAAGTTCTGGCCACTCGCGCTTTCGAAGCAGGCATAGAAGTCCTCAATCGTGGCCGCCTCGCCATCGTGGCGTTCGAAATAGATCTCTAGTCCGCGGGCGAAGTTATCGGCGCCGATGAGTTGTTTAAGCATGCGGATCAACTCCGCGCCTTTCTCGTACACGGTCGCGGTGTACAGATTATCGATCGCGCCATAGCTGTCCGGGCGAACCGGGTGGGCGAGCGGGCCGGCGTCCTCTGGGAACTGTCGGGCACGTAGGCGGATCACATCCTTGATCCTCTGCACGGGCCTGGAGCGCATGTCGGCTGAAAACTCCTGATCCCGGAAGACGGTGAGACCTTCCTTCAGACACAGCTGGAACCAGTCTCGGCAGGTGATCCGGTTTCCAGTCCAGTTATGGAAGTATTCGTGGGCAACGATGGACTCGATGGCCTGGAAGTCGAGATCGGTCGCGCTGTCTTCATCGGCCAAAACATAAGCCGAGTTGAAGATATTGAGCCCCTTGTTTTCCATGGCGCCGAAATTGAAATCGCGCACAGCGACGATGTTAAAGACATCTAGATCGTATTCACGGCCGAAGACCGCCTCATCCCAGGCCATGGCACGCTTCAGGCAATCCATCGCCCATTTGGCCTTACCAGCTTCGCCCGCGTCAACGTGAATGGCGAGGTCAACGACCCGTCCCGACGCCGTGGTAAACGCGTCTTTCAGAACATCATAATCGCCTGCGCAGAGAGCGAAGAGGTAAGACGGCTTGCGGTGGGGATCGTCCCAGATGGCCTTATGGAAGCCGTCTTTAAGGTCCTCGGTACTGCGGGGCGATCCGTTCGAGAGGAGGATGGGGTAGGCGGATTTATCGGCCGTGATGCTCACGGTGAACCGGCTCATCACATCTGGCCTGTCTGGCCAGAAGGTGATGCGGCGAAATCCTGTCGCTTCGCACTGGGTGCAAAAGCGCCCGCCCGAAAGATAAAGTCCTGAGAGGGCCGTATTGGTGGAGGGGTTGATGGTGACAATCGTGCGCAGTTCGAACGCGTCCGGCACCTGTCGAAGGGTAAGTGTCGTCTCGGTGAGGTCATAGGCGCTGGTGGGCAGCGGCTGTCCGTCGATCTCGATATTTTCAAGGGTCACCCCATCGCCGTCCAGCACAAGCGGCGCGTCACCCTCCGAGGTTCGGCGGATATTGAGGACGGATGTGACGCGTGTCTCGGTTGGGTGCAGAAGAAATTCGAGGCTGACGCGATCGATATCAAAGGGGAATGGGGCGTAATCAGCGAGTAGAACGGTCTGGGGGGTGTCAGTTCTCATATTACCTCGCCTTTGGTCGTACTCTCGCCGAAATTGGTCGTGATCAGGGAACGCCTATGTGGAAGGCACGACCAAGACAGGGCAAGAGGTAATCTGATGAAGCTTTTCAGATTGGTGTGGCAGACGGGATTATCGCTTGCGCCGGTTGCGGCTGTGCTGCTGGCGGGCGTCATCGCCATCCTTTCCTTGATGCCCGGCGGTCATTCCGGTGGCTTTGAATATAGTGACAAGCTGAACCATTTCATCGCCTATGCCACCCTCGCGGCGGTCTGCGTTGCTGCTACGAAAGGGCGATGGCTCTTTCTCATAGCGATCGGTCTTGTCGTCTATGGGCTTGCCCTGGAAGCTGGACAAATGGTTATGCCGTTTAGCCGAGATTCCAGTTGGCTTGATGCGCTTGCCAATGCCGCCGGTACGGCCCTTGGCGTGATGCTTGGCCGGGTTGGCCTTGTGGCGGGGAACTGGGTCGACCAGTCGTTTGCAGGAGACTGATGCCTATTCAGCCGCCTGGCGGTCCGTTTCGGTAATCTCGAAAACGTGGCGGAGAATGCCGGTCGCCCGTTTGGCAAGCTTCAGGATTTCGTCAGGCGCTTCGTCGGGGTTGGCGGCCGCATATTCGGCAAGCTTGCGCACAACGCGAACCATTTCCGGCGAGTTGACGATCATGCGGGCCTGGTGCTCGATCTTGTGCGGGTCCCGGTCATACTCCGCGCCGGGGACGCGCCAGCCGCCCCAATCATTCTCGTCGGTCATGACGACCGGAAAGGTGCCCGGATAGGGGTGGGCTTCCATGCCTTCCTGTTCCTGCCAGCGGTTACGCATCCGGAAGATGCGCCATTTCTCCAGCTGTAGGTCGTCAGACCCTTCCTGGGCCGCCCGGCCGCGCATGTTTGCCTCTGAAACAAGCTCGCCTGCATTGAACTCACGGCCGAGCCCGACGTCATAGGTGACGCGGATCGGCTCTTCGACGTCCTTAACCCAGTGGGGGATGACCTTTTCCACGATGGCCCAAGTGCCGATCGGCTTCACGTAAACGCGCTGCGATTTGTGAAACAAAGCCTTCGCCATGGCGGGCTCTCCGTTCAATCTCAAAAACTAGTGTGAAGGTCCCACAGGCATCTTTGAATTGGGTGAACGTGTCCGGTGAAATTTTGTGTAAAGGGGTTTCCGCTGGGTGATGGGTTTCCGTCCTCGTGCGGCACGCTATTATTTCAAAAAATCGGCAAACTGCGGTCTTGGCGGCGCCGATCAGGGAGGTTGAACCAGCATGAATTTCGATTTTTCTGAGGACCAGAAATTCCTCGGCAATGAGGCACGAAAATTCCTCGACGCCGAGAGCACCAGTGAGATTGTGCGCGAGGTTCTGAATGACGACAGCCTCAGCCACCATTCGGGCCTCTGGGGCAAAGTGGTCGAGATGGGCTGGCTGGGCACGGCAATCCCGGAAGAGCAGGGCGGGCTTGGCCTCGGCATGTTGGAAGTGTGCGTGCTGGCTGAAGAAATGGGCCGGGCACTCGCGCCTGTCCCGTTCGCCTCGACGGTTTATTTCTTCACAGAAGCCCTGAAGCTTGCAGGGAGTGAAGAGCAGAAGGCGGCGATCTTCCCGGGTGTCGTTTCGGGTGACGTCGTTGGTTGCTACGCAACATCGGAAGGCCCAGGGGCTATCGACCCCGCCAAGCTCTCAACGGTGTTTGAGAATGGCAAGATCAGCGGGACGAAGGTGCCTGTCACCGATGGGGACGTCGCGACCCACGCGGTGGTGCTGGCCAAAGATGGTGCCGGCGCCAGCCTTGTCCTTGTGCCATTACAACAGGCTGGCGTGAAAGCGACCCCCGTCAAAACGTTGGATCCGACCCGGAGCCACGCGGAACTTGTTTTCGACGGGGCGGACGCCGAACGCCTCGGTCCGGCCGGAGAAGGAGCAGCGCTTCATGATGCGCTGATGAATCGCGTCGCGGTCTTGATCGCTTTCGAGCAGCTTGGCGGCGCGTCGCGTTGCCTGGAAATGGCTAATCAATATGCCAAAGACCGTTATGCGTTCGGCCGGCCAATTGGCGGCAATCAGGCGATCAAGCACAAACTCGCCGACATGTATGTGAAGAACGAGGTCGCCCGTTCAAATTGCTATTATGGCGCTTGGGCGTTGTCGACTGATGCTCCGGAG
>JBCAWP010000002.1:0-30602 GCA_038534535.1 Pseudomonadota bacterium | reverse complement strand
TGAGCCAAAGGCTCGTGCCCGCCGTCCTCTCCGTGATCCTCTTGGCCGTCGGCTGGTCCCTGGGCGCCCAGCGGCTGAGCCAACCCACAACGCTCTATCAAAACGACCAAGTCGTGTTGATGGATATCGGCGTGCCTCAAGATATCAAATGGTCGGTCAGTCCAGACGTCGTGCTCCGGCGCTACCTCGAACTCTTGAATGAATTGCCGGCGAACACGGACGATATCGTCATCTGGCCGGAAGGCGCGCTGCCGTTCACCGTATTGCAGGCCCCGAATGCCCTGGATGCGATCAGCGCATATGTTGGCGATCGACGGCTGATACTTGGCACGCCGCGTCGGCAGCCCGTACCACGTAGCGAGGCTCAACTCGTAATTGGCGGCGCACCGGCCCGTGAAGACGAGATTCAATACTTCAATTCCCTGGCCGTCCTGACAAAAGACAGCAATCGCTCTGGCCCCATCGCACTTTATGACAAGCATCGCTTGGTGCCGTTCGGCGAACTGCCTGCGGCCAAAATCATTCCGTTCGGTGAGGCGATCAGTGCGATTTTGCCGACGGCGTTGCAACGGCTCGCGAAGAACGGATTTGAGCCAGGCCCTGGCCCAGCCGTCGTCTACGCCGATGGCGTCGCACCCTTTAACGGTCTGATCTGCTATGAAGGCATCTATCCGAATATCCCAAGGAGCCGCGAAGCGCGCCCACGGGCCGAGTGGATGGTGCTTGTCACAAACGATTCCTGGTTTGGGATCGGGATGGGGCCAGCCCAGCACTTCGCACAGAACAGATATCGCGCAATTGAATCAGGGCTACCGATGGCGCGCGTCGCCAGCCGCGGCGCCACGGCAATGATTGATGGCATGGGGCGGATTGTTGGTCGCGGCGAAACTGCTTCTGGCGATCCAGAGGGTTGGCGATCATCCGTCGTGCGCGCGCCGCGCCCGGAAGCGCTGCCACCACCACCCTATTTTCGGCTCGGCGATATCGTCTTTGCCCTGACGCTTCTGGCTTTTTCTGTTCTGGCTTTTCTGACATGGCGCCGTTAAGACAGGTTTACGGTACGGCCTGGGCGGAGAAGAATGACAGAAAGTAAGCTGCCGAGTGGAATTGATCGATTGGTCGGACAGCGCCTGCGCTGGCGCCGCCGGGAACTTCATTTGACCCAGGAAAAACTCGGCGAGCTTTTGGATCTGACATTTCAGCAAGTCCAGAAATACGAAAAGGGTGTCAATCGCGTCTCCGCTGGTCGGCTTTATGAAATGGCAGCGGTGCTCGGGGTACCGATCGGCTACTTCTATGAAGGCGCATCGCAATTCCTGCCGGACCGCGCCGCCGGCGTTGCCGATGTCGATGCCCCGACACACGTGCCCACTTTAAGCGCCGATGCCCTCGAATTGGTCGAGGCCTATCAATCGATCAATGATCCGGGCCTTAGAAATTCGCTTCGCGACATGGTGACCGCTGCCGCCCGGGCGCTCACCGACGAAGCAACGCCGAGCACGGACTAGGATTTCGTAACCTTAAAACACACTGATCGGGCTTGATCTTTCGCACCGCCGCCACTTTAAGAGCGGCTCCAGTTTTTTCCGACCGATGTAAAACAGTAGGTGATCCGATGAGCCGCCGCGAATTTATCTTTACCAGTGAAAGCGTCTCGGAGGGGCACCCAGACAAAGTCTGCGACCGGGTCTCTGACACGATCGTCGATCTGATCTTCGCCGAAGCGATTGAGCGCGGCATGGACCCCTCCCTCGTTCGGGTCGCGTGCGAGACCGCTGCAACCACGAACCGGCTCCACCTGATGGGCGAAGTGCGGTGTCCAGAAGGCTTCGATGTTGCTGCCGATTCCGATGCGCGCGCCCGTGTTGAAGAGGCCGCCCGCGGGGCCATCCGCGCAATCGGGTACGAGCAGGACGGGTTCCACTGGGAAACCCTCGACTTTGCAAACTACCTCCACGCCCAGTCTGCCCATATCGCTCAGGGCGTTGACGCGTCAGGGAATAAGGATGAAGGCGCCGGCGACCAGGGCATTATGTTCGGTTACGCGTCCGATGAAACGCCAGAGCTGATGCCGGCGACCTTGATGTATTCCCACCGTATCCTTCAAGAGATGGCGGAGCTTCGCCATTCGGGCGTGCGCACCGAGTTTGAGCCGGATGCCAAAAGCCAGGTGACGCTGCGCTATGTCGATGGGCGCCCCGTTGGCGCGACCTCGGTGGTCGTCTCCACGCAGCATACGGACGGTTTATCGGCCGAAGATGTCCGTGAACTGGTTCGCCCGATCGTCGCCGACATCCTTCCGGACGGCTGGTTCCCGCCGGAGAGCGAGTTTTACGTCAACCCGACGGGGTCCTTTGTGATTGGCGGACCAGACGGAGATGCTGGCCTGACGGGCCGCAAGATCATCGTGGACACCTATGGCGGCGCGGCGCCCCATGGCGGCGGCGCTTTCTCTGGAAAAGACCCGACAAAAGTCGACCGTTCCGCAGCCTATGCCTCTCGCTACCTGGCGAAAAACGTTGTCGCCGCCGGCCTTGCGAGCCGGTGCACGCTGCAAGTGTCCTATGCGATCGGGGTGGCAAAACCGCTTTCGATCAATGTGAACCTCCACGACACCGGCGATGTGGACGAAGCAAAACTGGAAACCGTGCTCGCCGAGATTATGGACCTATCGCCACGGGGTATTCGCGAGCATCTGGGGCTGAACCGGCCGATCTATGCGCGCACAGCAGCCTATGGCCACTTTGGTCGCGCACCGGAGGCGGATGGCGGGTTCAGTTGGGAAAAGCTCGATCTGGTTGATGAGCTGAAACGGGCCTTTGCCTAAACGAACGCCCGAGGGCCCCCGCCCCATTCGAACATTTGGCCGGGTCGGCGGGCGGCCCCTTTCGCCGCGCCAGCAAAGGCTCATTGACGACCGTCTCCCCGCGCTCGCCGTGCCACTTGATGACGGCCCGCTAGATCCGGCCACACTCTTCGAAACGCCGAAAGAGAAAATCTGGCTGGAGATCGGGTTCGGCGGCGGTGAGCACATCACGGCCCAGGCCAAGCGCCATCCGGAGGTCGGCTTCATCGGCTGCGAGCCGTTCATCGAAGGTATGGCGAAGGCGATCGGTCAGGTCGACGACCAGGGCCTCAGCAATGTCAGATTTCGCATGGACGATGCGCGTCCCCTGATTGAGACCTTGAGTCCGGCGTGCCTGTCCCGCGTCTTTATTCTCTTTCCAGACCCTTGGCCGAAAAAGCGGCAACAAAAACGCCGGCTCATTCAGCTAGACTTTCTCGATCGGCTCGCGCGCGTCATCGCACCTGGCGGTGAGGTTCGGTTCGCGACGGATGTGGCATCCTACGCCAACGAGGCTCTGGCGAAATTTATGCGCCACCCAGCCTTTGAATGGGCCGCCACTCATCCAGACGACTGGCGCCGGCCCCCGGCAGACCACGTGACGACGCGCTACGAGGAAAAGCGCCTCGGAGACTGCGCGCCGGTCTGGTTTAAGTTTGATCGTACACACACCTCCGGTTGACAGTTCACCCGATTTTTTGTCCGACTCGAATGGGCAAAGAGGGAGTGTGTAATGCTGCGTTGGCTGTATCTTGCCATGTCGGCCATTTTTCTTTCCGGCAGCGTGTCGCACGCCGAAATTTCGCAGCAGACAATCGCTGCCTACAATGAGGCGATCTCGAACGCTGACCCGGCGCAGATCGAGCAAGCGGCCAAGCAGCTCGCCGAGGCAGCCATGAGCGAACCCAACCATCCCGATGCGGCGCTGATGGCGTTTGAAGCCGCATGGTCTCTGTGTCAAATCGAACAATGCGAAGCCGGACGTGAGGCTGCAGCCTTTGCCGCCGCCCAACCGGCCAATGGCTATCCAAGTGAGCCTATCCGGCAAGTGTTAATCAGCTACATCGACTGGACCGGTAAGGACACACGCAAGACGAGGCGAACGCTCGATGCCGCGCTTCTAGAGTTGCAAGCAGACGATGTAACGACGCTCAGCATCACAGTTTTTCAATCGAAGATCTTCGCTGATCTTCGAGATACCCGTTGGGAAAACGCTGCGACTTTGTCAAAAGCAGCCATCGATCACTTCGAAACTGTTGCTAATGAAATCCCGTCGCGACTGAACATGATGCGGCTTCTTTCCGTAACGTCCGCTTTTAATGCAGATCCGGATTATACTCACCTCGCCTTGATGGCAGAACTTGAAGCGCAATTTGATTTGGAGAGAGTTCGGGCTGAACAAATCAGCGAATCCGGCACCGCCCCCACTTGGATGGATGATCTTTATTGGCGCGCTTATGCTTGGCGACTGGCAATCGAGGCGTTCGTTCGAACCGTTGAACCCAGCAAGTTGCGGCGAGTGGACGTCCAAGAAATACAAGCACCATACGCGCGGGAAATTGAAAGCCTACGACAATCAATCGAAGACGTGCCCATCGAGACAGATGAAAGGGCGCCGTTTTGCGAAAACGGACAGTTTAATATGCGCCCGCCAATCCGGTATCCCCGTTCAGCGGCATTTAAAGGCCGGTTCGGCGCAGTGATTGCGTCAGTATCTGTCCGTAACGGCAAGCCTTCAGACGTTCAAATTCTTTCGGCGGTGCCGCTGGAAGGATTTGCTAGTGCCGTCGAAGAGACTGTCCGCAAATGGGTATGGGAACCTGCAGACGGTACTGATCTTTCAAATTGCGATCTGCATCGTGACAATATCATTATGCCATTCGTCTTCAGTATCGAAGGCTAAGGGACGCCCTACAGCGATTTTAATTGACCCTGGGGCGGCGTCGTGAGCCTATGCGCCATCGATACCGCTCGGTCGAAATACGTCACTACCGCCTGACCGGCGGCATTGCCTTCTTCCCTGCCATGTCGATGTCCGAGGAGTCGCCTCTACCAAGGGGGCTTCGGGACTTTTTTGATCTCAATACAGGAGCCAAATATGGCGACCGGCAAAGTAAAATGGTTCAACGACGCAAAGGGATATGGCTTCATCAAGCCTGACGATGGCGGCGGTGACGTCTTCGTTCATATCTCAGCGGTGGAGCGGTCGGGGCTCCGAACCCTGAAAGAAGACCAATCGATCACCTATGAACTGCACACCGATGAGCGACGTGGGAAAACCTCTGCGGTCGATTTGAAAGTGAGCTAGCGGACTGACCGACAGTCTGGGTGGTGACAGGCGCGCCATTCGCGCCTATATAGCGCTCAAGTCGAAAACATATCGGCGGCGGTTCCGGACACGGGGCCGCCGCTTTTCAATTCTAGGAGCCCTGCAATTCCCCTCATCGCCCTTTCCGAACAGGAACGCCGTATTCTCGATCTGATCGAACCGCAGGCCAGTGGCCTCGGCATGGAGATCGTGCGGGTGCGATTGATGGGAGGCCATCGTCCGCAATTGCAGATCATGGCCGAAAAGGCCGGCGGGGCCCCGACGGATGTCGAGGACTGCGCCTCCCTATCGCGGGCCGTCTCGTCAATCTTGGACGATGCCGATCCAATATCCGATGCCTATACGCTTGAAGTGTCCACGCCAGGGATTGACCGCCCCCTCACCCGACAAGGGGACTTCGCACGATGGGCCGGCCATGCGGCCAAGATCGAACTTGCTCGCCCGCTCGACGGGCGGCGGCGCTTTCAAGGCATGATCACCCATGAAGCCGAAGACGGTACCGTGACCCTCCAATTGGATGACGAGACAGAGCTGCAGGCAACGCTCGAAGAGATGTCAAAGGCGTCACTGATCCTGACAGACCAGTTAATCGAGGCGGCGCGCACCGACGGGACGCTGCCCCCGCAAGACAGCGATCTTGAAGGCTTTGAGATCGACGAAGACACAGACCCTCACGATGATGACAATCATCCTGCTCCAGGAGAAAAGAGATGAGCAATATTGGCGTTTCAGCCAACCGGCTGGAGATCCTGCAGATCGCGCGGTCCGTCGCCGAAGAAAAGGGCATTGACCGGTCCATCGTGATCGAAGCTATGCAAGAAGCGATCGAGAAAGCGGCGAAGTCTCGCTACGGCCAGGAGCACGATATCCGCGCCGTGATCGATGCCGATAGCGGCGAGCAGACACTCTGGCGTGTCCAAACCGTTGTGGCCGATGATGAGATTGAGGACGCGGTCCAACAGATCCCCCTGTCGGAAGCCGCAAAGCTCGATGCCGATCTCGAGATTGGCGATGAGATCAAGGAAGAACTGCCCCCCTTCGATTTCGGACGTGTCGCAGCTCAGTCAGCAAAACAAGTCATCTTGCAAAAAGTCCGCGATGCGGAGCGGGAACGTCAGTACAATGAGTATAAAGACCGCGTCGGCGAAATCCTGAACGGTATCGTGAAGCGCGTGGAGTACGGCCATGTGATTGTCGACCTTGGGCGGGCCGAAGGCATCATTCGCCGCAATGACGGTATTCCGCGCGAGAACTTCCAAAACGGCGACCGTGTGCGGGCCTATCTCTACAAAGCCGTCCGCGAAACGAAGGGGCCGCAAATCTTTCTGTCGCGTGCCCATCCTGACCTGATGAAGGCGCTGTTCGCCCAGGAGGTGCCGGAAGTCTATGAGGGCGTGATCCAGATCAAAGCCTGCGCCCGCGACCCGGGAAGCCGCGCAAAGATCGGCGTGGTCTCAAACGATTCCTCGATTGACCCGGTGGGCGCCTGTGTCGGTATGCGCGGTGCGCGCGTCCAGGCCGTCGTTGGCGAACTTGCCGGCGAGAAAATCGACATCATTCCGTGGTCGGTCGACGATGCGACCTTCATTGTGAACGCGCTACAGCCGGCCGAGGTCTCCAAAGTGGTGCTTGATGAAGACGAGCAGCGCGTCGAAGTGGTGGTTGCCGATGACCAGTTCCCATTAGCGATCGGGCGCCGCGGGCAGAATGTTCGCTTGGCCTCACAATTAAGCGGATGGCAAATCGACCTGATCACCGAGACGCAAGATTCTGAACGGTATCAACGCGAGTTTGCCGAGCGAACAGATCTCTTCATGCGTGCGGTGGATGCCGACGAAACCCTCGCCCAATTGCTGGCCTCTGAGGGGTTCGAAACGGTCGAGGAAATCGCTTATGTGGCGCCGGAAGACTTCATGCAGATCGAAGGCTTCGATGAAGAAGTCGCCGCCGAAATCCAAGCGCGCGCCCAGGATTATCTGGAACGTCTCGCCGCAGAGCAGGATGCCCGTCGCCGCGAGCTCGGTGTTGAAGATGCCGTCATGGAGCTGGAAGGCATGACCACGGGCTTTGCCGTGCGCCTCGGCGAAGATGACATCAAGACCGTCGACGATGTCGCGGGTCTCGTCCCGGACGATATCACGGGCTGGCGCGAACCTGGCCCAGACGGCAAACCGGTCTTCCGCCAGGGGATTTTGCCAAAGGGTGAAATGCGCAAGGATGACGCCCAGCTTTTCATTATGAAGGCGCGGGTTGCCGCCGGCTGGATCGAGCAAGATGCCGTTGATCAGTTGCAAGCTGAGATGGCCGCGGAACAGGCCGAAGAAATCATGGATCTCACTGAAGAGGAGCGCGCCTTGCTCGCGCTCGGCGCTCTCGGCGGCGACTCTGAAACCGATGGGGAGGGCGGAACTGACCGGACGGCGAAGTGCTGCCGGACCTCGGCGCGAAGGCTCCGGGCCGGGGCGTCTGGGTGCGGGCCGAGCGGGGGGCCATTGACCAAGCCGTCGCGAAAGGCGGCTTTGGGCGCGGGTTTAAAGCGTCGGCGCACGCCGAGGCCGATTTGGCCGATGCGGTTGAGGCGGGTCTTGTGGTCCGCCTTCAACAAACCCTCAGCCTCGCCCGAAAGGCCGGCGCTGTGGTGACCGGGTTCGATCAGGTTCGCTCGGCCCTGCGCGAGCGGGAACCCGGCGTTTTAATCCAGGCGCGTGACGCAGCCGAAGATGGAAGAAAGAAGGTGTATTTCCTGGCCAAGGCCTTATATGAGCAGCCAACGGTTAGCGGTGCGCTTTCATCCGCTGAATTGGCGATGGCTTTTGGCCGGGACGGTGTGATACACGCGGTTCTGGACTCAGGCGCGTTCTCCGAAAAGTGGCTGACCGATTACAGGAAATTGGCCGGTTTCAGGTCTTTACCTGAAGAAAATTGGATTTCTGGAGCGCAGCGAGATAAGTGACGGCCTCGCGATATCCGTGCAGGCCGGCGGTAATTTTGGTATTTGGTGGTTGATGAGCGACACGAACGATAAAAACAAAGCTTCAGGCGGCGGGCGGAAACCTTTGACGGTTTCCCGTGGATCTTCTGGCACCGTCCGCCAGAGCTTCAGCCATGGCCGCACCAAACAGGTCGTCGTCGAAAAGAAAAAGCGACGCATGGTCGGCGGCCCTGGTAAGTCCGGCGCAGCCGGTCAGGGCGGTGGTGATGGCGACCGGGGCAAACCGTCAAAGACGGCTGAGCTTGCCCGGAAGCTTGGCATTACCGAGGCCGAGCTGAAAGCAAGACAGGCCGCCCTGCGCGCCCGCAACGAGATGGAAGCCAAGCGCGAAGCGGAATCAAAGCGCCAGGAAGAAGCGCAGAACCGGCTAAAAGAAGAGCAAGAGCGCAAAGTTCAAGCCAAGCGCGAACGCGAAGAAGCCGAAGCCCGGCGCAAAGCCGAAGAAGAAGCCCGCCTCGCAGAAGAAGCGGCGGCGAAGAAAGCAGCGGCAACCCCAGCCCAAGCCCGCGGGGGCCGCCCGGACCGTAATAAAGCCGCGCCAGCTGCGGCAGCGCCTCCCGCCGCCGACGCGCTTGAATCCCTTGGTGGCCGCGTCAAACGTAACGACCGGGATAAGGATTCCTTTGAACGCTCCGGTGGCGGCAATAAACCCAAGTCAGAACCGAAACGGCGCAAGGGTAAGCTGACCATTGCCTCCGCGCTCGGAGACGATGGGGACCGCCAGCGGTCACTTGCATCGGTCCGCCGGGCCCGCGAGCGCGAACGCGAGCGCCGCATGAGCGGTGGGCGCCAAGAATCGGAGAAAGTCTCCCGCGAAATCCAATTGCCGGAGACCATCACGCTTCAGGAACTCGCCGGCCGGATGACCGAACGTGTCGCCGATGTGGTCAAATTCATGATCCAGGAAGGCGAGATGATGCGGGCGAACGATATCGTCGACGCAGATACCGCTGAACTGATCGCGACCGAATTCGGCCATACGGTGAAACGTGTGTCTGAGGCCGACGTTGAAATCGGCCTCGAAGGCGAAGACGATAATCCGAAGGATTTGAAGCCTCGCCCGCCAATCGTCACCATTATGGGCCATGTCGACCACGGGAAGACGTCTCTCCTCGACGCCCTCCGTCAGACCGATGTCGTCTCTGGCGAAGCGGGCGGCATCACGCAGCATATCGGTGCCTATCAGGTGCAGCTGAAATCGTCGGACAAAATCACGTTTCTGGATACGCCGGGCCACGCCGCCTTCTCTGCCATGCGGGCACGCGGCGCGAATGTCACGGATATCGTGATCCTTGTGGTGGCCGCCGATGACGGTGTGATGCCCCAGACGCAAGAGGCGATCGCCCACGCAAAAGCGGCCGAAGTGCCGATGATTGTCGCTGTCAACAAGGTGGATAAGCCAGACGCCAATCCGGACAATGTTCTCACCCAGCTTCTGCAATATGATGTTCAAGTCGAACAGATGGGCGGTGAGATCCAGTCGGTCAGCGTCTCTGCGAAGACCGGCGAGGGTTTGGACACGCTGACAGAAGCGATCACGCTTCAGGCCGAACTCTTGGAGCTCAAGGCCAATCCGAAACGCAGCTCCGATGGCGTGGTTGTTGAGAGCCAGTTGGATAAGGGCCGCGGGCCAGTTGCCACGGTTCTGGTCAATCGCGGCACGCTGAAGCGCGGCGATATCGTGGTCGCCGGCGCCCAATGGGGCAAGGTTCGCGCGCTCGTCAATGAACGCGGCAAGCAGCTGAAAGAAGCTGGCCCATCCCTCCCCGCCGAGGTGCTCGGTCTCGATGGGGCACCTGATCCCGGCGACGCCTTTGTGGTCGTCGACAGCGAGGCGCGGGCTCGGGAGATCACAGACTATCGGAACCGGCAAAAACGCCAGGCCATGGGCCGGGCGGGCGCAGCGGCCAGAGCCTCCCTCGAAACGCTCCTTGGACGTCTGAAGGATGGCAGCGCCGAAACCCAGGAACTCCCCGTCGTCGTCAAAGGCGATGTGCAGGGGTCGGTGGAGGCGATTTCCCAATCGCTCGATAAATTGTCGACCGAAGAGGTGCGCGCGCGGGTCATTCACGGCGCTGTCGGCGGTATTTCAGAGAGCGATGTACTGCTCGCGCAATCCTCGGAAGCACCGATCTTTGCCTTTAATGTTCGCGCCAATAAGCAGGCGCGGGACCTCGCCGAGAAAGAAGGCGTGGAGATCCGCTACTATTCAGTGATCTACGATCTGATCGACGACGTGAAAAACACATTGTCGGGCATGCTCGCGCCTGAGAAACGCGAGACCTTCATCGGCTATGCTGAGATTTTGGAAGTCTTCAACATCTCCAAAATTGGCAAGGTTGCCGGTTGCCGCGTCACGGAGGGCTCGGTCCAGCGTGGATGCGGTGTCCGCCTTCTCCGGGACGATGTGGTGATCCACGAGGGCAATCTGAAAACGCTGAAGCGCTTCAAGGATGAAGTGCCGGAAGTCAGTGCCGGACAAGAGTGCGGCATGGCGTTCGAGAAGTACGAAGATATTCGCGTCGGCGACCGAATTGAATGCTTCCAAGTCGAGGAAATCGAGCGGACGCTCCACTAGCCTTTTGTCCCAGCGACATCCCGGCGGCCGGTCTCATGCCGGCCGACCGGTAAATTCGCCTAATCACCACACGCTTTTTTCACCAAGACGTGGTTCTTATTGGGCCGAAGAAGCACTCAACTGGTTGAGAGTCTCGGGGCCGATATGTTTGAATTCGTCGACGGGCATCGCATCGCCGGTCGGTACACCAAAACTGACCTCAAACGGCTGACCAGCGAAACCCGGACTGGATCAGTCGGCCCGACCACTGTTTATTATGCCGGCGCGACGGCGCCCATCATCTCGGCGAGTGTGTCTCTGCTCGCCCGCCATGTCTTCCAGGACGCCGGTCTCACCCCCTATTGGGTCTTGCTCCTATCGGCCCTGATTGCGGCGACGGCGGGCATCACCTGGTACTTGATCTTTATGCGGATGTCCTATCGGCAGACTCATGGCCGCGGTGACGAGGCGGACGCCGAGACAGCGCTTCGATTTGACGAGCAAGCGATCTGGATGTCACGCGGCGCCGTCGAGATGCGGATCGGCTGGGATGCCGTGGCAGAGGTCCGCGCCGGGCGTAAATTCCTTGCCCTGATGATCGATGGCAGCGACACGCTCTTGATCCCCGACAGTTGGTTTGGCAAGGACAAGAGCCGGCGCAACGCGCTCCATGATTTCGTCCGGGCGCGCGCAGAACAAACAAAGGCAACCGAACGCCATGGCCAGACGGCAGCGCCCAGCAAATCCTGCTGAACCCAGTCAAAGACAACTTCGCGCCGGCGAGCTTATTCGCCACGCGCTTGTCGACATTCTCGCCCGCGAAGACTTCAGAGACCCAGACCTCCAAGGTGTTTCAATCACCGTGGGAGAAGTGCGTTGTTCGCCCGATCTAAAACACGCCACAGTATTCTGCACGCCCCTCGGCGATAGCGATACAGCACAAGCCGAACGCGTGGCGGATGGATTGAATCGCGCGGCGGCGTTTCTGCGGGGGCGGCTCGGCCGGGAAATCGACATGAAGTTTACACCCGCTCTGCGGTTCATTGCCGATATGAGCTATGACAGCGCAGCCGCCATGGACGCGCTCTTGCGCGAGGCCCGCGCGCGGGACCGCGATAGCGGCGAGACTTAAACCCGCCGCCCCTTTCGGACGTTACAGCGATAATGAGCGAGTTGCAGATTGCTGGGCTCGTCTGTCCCACCCGCGCCGCGTGGACGGATATGGTCAAAGCTCGGCCGTTCGCGCTTCCAAATCGTGGCGTGCGCCACCTCAAAACGGTGCTTTGGCATCGGCGCACCACATAAGGCGCAGCGTCCATTCTGGCGGGCCCAGAGCGTATGAAACAGGGGCGTATCCGGCGGGGTTGGAGAGACGGACAAGGCGTTCAAAGCTCGCTCGGCACGTCCCAGCCACGCCGCGCGCAGGCGGCCAGGACCGTGTTTCTCAAGAGGCACGCAATGGTCATCGGCCCCACACCGCCCGGCACGGGCGTAATCTGGCCAGCGACGTCCGCGCAGGCCTCAAAGTCTGCATCGCCGACCAAACGGGTCTTTCCCTCGCCTTTTTCAGGCGCTGGAATGCGATTAATCCCGACATCGATGAGACAGGCCCCAGGTTTGACCCAGTCGGCCTTCACCATCTGAGGGCGGCCAACCGCCGGAACCAGGATGTCGGCCGTGCGCGCCAGCCCTGGGAGGTCGTGCGTCCGTGAATGCGCAATCGTCACGGTACAGTTTTCGGCAAGGAACAGGAGCGCCGCCGGTTTGCCCACAAGAATTGACCGCCCGATCACCACCACATGCTTGCCCGATAGATCTGCGCCCAAAGCGCGCTTGGCGAGAATGACACAGCCCGTCGGCGTACATGGCGCAAGACCGGGCTTACCCACAACAAGACGGCCCGCGCTGATCTCTGTGAGCCCGTCGACATCCTTCGCCGGATCTATCAGGGCAATCGCCGCATCGGCGTCCAACCCCGCCGGCAAGGGGAGTTGTAGCAAGATACCGTCGACTTCAGGATCGGCGTTCAGCGTCGAAATCAGGGCCTCAACGTCTGACTGTCCTGTATCGGTCGGCAAACGGTGATGGACCGACCGCATACCGGCCGCTTCGGTCTGGCGGATCTTATTGCGCACATACACCTGGCTCGCAGCATCGTCGCCCACGAGCACCACGGCGAGCGTCGGGGCGCCGGGCAGTGCCGATACTGCCTGCGCGACACTTTCGCGGACATCGGCTGCGATCGCTTTTCCGTCGATCAGGTCTGCGGCCATGGGCTCAGAACACGTTCGGATAGATATAATAGATGATCACGCGCTGGAGAAAAAAGATGCCGAGGATCGCCACCAATGGCGAAAAATCGACACCGCGCGTCATCGGCAGGGCCCGCCGGATCGGCCGCGTCACAGGATCTGTCACCTGGCGGAGGAGATCCCAGACCTGGGCAACGAACTGATTGCGCATATTCAAGACGTTAAAAGCGATCAGCCAGGACAGGATCGCCTGGATGATGAACACCCAGATCGCCAGATTGAGCACGATAAGAATGATGTCGAGAAACGGACGCATGGAAGACCTTTACGTTTTCAGAGGTCTGTAACGGGTATCGCCCCTCGCCGGCAAGCCGTCTTGACTCCCCATCGCAGCCAGGTCAAAGCGCCCCTACGCGATGGGGCCATAGCTCAGTTGGGAGAGCGCGTCGTTCGCAATGACGAGGTCGGCGGTTCGATTCCGCCTGGCTCCACCAATTCGCTGCCACTCCTAATCCTTAAACTTATCAGGTCCGGCCTTCGTCAGCTTATGAAACGGTGTGTCCGGGTGACCTGGCAACATCTGGAAATAGATGCCCGTCGCCTGCCCCGCATCGATGAGCAGTTCTGCGCCCGTGCAGTGGCGCCCCTCCTCGCTCGCAAAGAAGATAATCGGCGCCGCAATCTCTTCGGCCCGCGCGGCGCGCTTCAAAGGCATGCCGCCAAGGGTTGACGAGAAGGTCTCATAGTCCATGCCCATGAGATTGCTCATATCGGTGTGAACGCTGCCGGGTAGGACCGCATTCACGCGGATATCGGGGCCAAGTTCCAAGGCCGCGGTCTTTGTCAGCGAATTGATCGCCGCCTTTGTCGCGGCATAGACGGCAAACCCGTTCATCGTCAGCGCGCCCGTCGTCGATGACACATTGATGATGGACCCGCCGCCGGCGGCTCGTATGGCCGGGGCCGCGGCCCGGTGCCCAAAGATCGTACCGATCAAATTGACGTCGACAATCTGCCGGATGAGGTCTGGCTCCATGGTTTCGAGGGTTTCGATATGCCCCCCGCCAAAGCCGGCATTGTTGACGAGCACATCTAGACCGCCAAAACGCTCCACCGTCGCCTCGACCCCGGCCTCCCAGGCGTCGGCATCGCGAACATCGAGCGTGCACGCGGCGGCGCCCTCGCCAAGCGAAGCGGCCAGTTTTGTGGCTTCCTCAATGTCGACGTCGGCGATCATCACACGGGCACCCTCACCGAGCATACCGGCGGCGGCCGCTGCGCCGATCCCTTTGGCTCCGCCGGTGATCAAGACGCGTTTATCTGCCAGCTTTGCCATCGCACCATCACTCCTCAGGCGGGCGGAACACCCCAATCGGCGGCCGGTCTTGCGCGCATTTGACGCTCTGTCCAGCACAAAGCTGCTGGCTTGACCGTTCAACGCGTGTTATTTTCCGATTCCAGAGCGAGTGAAGAGCGAGGAATACAGTCCTGTCTGCAACACAGAACCGGCCGGCGGATGCCATGGATGACACCATTGAGTCCTGCGCCGCAATGATCGTCGAAGCCCTGGAAGATGACAAAGCCGAAGACCTGATTGTCATCGATCTAGACGGAAAATCATCCATCGCGGATCAAATGATTATCGCCTCTGGCCGGTCCCAGAGGCATGTGGCCTCGATTGCAGACCACCTGACACGGCGCTTGAAGGAACAGGGACTTGGGCGCGTCCGGGTGGAAGGCCTACCGAACGCTGACTGGGTCCTGATCGACACCGGCGATATCGTCGTTCATCTGTTCCGCCCAGAAGTGCGCGAATTCTATAATCTCGAACGGATTTGGGGCGCCGATGCCAGCGGCCACCGCACCCAGCCTTCGTGAAAATTAGTATCCTTGCGGTCGGCCTCTTAAAGGCCGGTCCGGAATTCGAACTGTTTCAGGATTATTCAAAGCGTTTCCGCGGACTAGGCCGGAGCCTTGGCCTCTCCGGTATCGATGATTTGTCCGTCAAAGCCGGCGGCGGGCTGGCCCGAGAAGGCGCATCTCTGATCGCCAAAGTCCCTCCGGACGCCGCCGTCCTGCGATTGGATGAGTTTGGCCAGAGCTATCGATCCACCGATTTCGCACACAGACTCGCAAGACAGCGCGACGAGGGCGTGCGCGAGCTTGTCTTCCTCATTGGCGGGGCTGAAGGGTATTCAGACGATGTTCGAGACGCATTCCCGGAAACGATCGCCTTCGGTCCGCAGACCTGGCCGCATCTGATTGCCCGCGTCCTGCTCGCCGAGCAACTTTATCGCGCAGCCAGCATTCTCGCCGGAACGCCTTATCACAAGGCCTGACGGGCCTATCCGTAAATGCTCGGCTGCGACGCGGAGGCGGCCAGATAAACCGTTGCGGCCGCGAAAGCGCTGACCAGCAGAAGTGTCAGAATGCGGGATGTGAGTTTTGTGTGGTCCATGGCAAGACCCGTCCTTTCATGCATTTTGCAGTCGCGGGTCTTTTCGCCCGCTTCGTTTCGATGCCTCCTAAAAATTGGAAGCTTTTCGGGGACCTGAAAGAGTTAACACGCAAATGTGTTCCCCATATGTTGGTCGCACGACGCTTTGGCGACACCTCGCACGAAGGCTTGAACTCGTCGCAGCCGCGCTCTACCGCTTTGCAAAAAGGGGACCGATTGGATGCGAGACTTTCTAAGGGTCTATTGGCCGTTCATGGCAATCGCTTTTGTTGGGCTGATTATCGCCCTGCGTTTCGTAGAGCCGGCGCCGCCGCGGTCCATTGCCTTTGCCGCGGGTACACCCGGCGGGGCTTATTATGCGTTTGCCCAGCGTTATCAGCGTTTGCTCGAAGAAAAAGGCGTCCGGGTTGACCTGATCGAGACCGCCGGTTCCGTTGAAAACCTAAAGCTTGTGGCCGAAGGCGATGCCGATATCGGTCTCGTCCAGGGCGGTATCGCGTCGCCTGAAACCGATGGTGATTTGCGGTCCCTCGGCGGTCTTTTTCTCGAGCCTTTTTGGGTGTTCGTGCGTGAGGGCGTTGAGGCCGAGACCTTCGGCGACCTGAAATCTGCGCGCCTCGCCATTGGCCAGCCCGGCTCCGGCACTCGCGCCCTGTCCATTGAAATTAAATCGGAATGGGGCGCGGATTGGGAAGGTCAATCGAGCCTGCCGCTCTCTGCGGCGGAGGCGAAAGCGGCCCTTCTCTCCGGGGAGATCGATGCCGCGGTTTATGTAGCCTCCGTCGAGTCGCCCATCGTGCAGGATTTGTTGACGGCTGACGGGATACGCGTCGTACCATTTGCAAAGGCCGGCGCTCTTTCCCGGCGCGCGCCAGCATTGGCCCCGATCACGCTGCTAAAAGGTGTTCTGGACATTGGCGGCGACATTCCCACCGAGGATACGCCCCTGATTGCGCCGGTCGCACAGATTGTGGCCCATCGTGACACGCACCCGGCGATCCAAGCCGTCTTGCTCGAGGCCGCCGACGCGATCCACTCCGATGGGACGCTCCTCTCTGCGGCCGGTCGGTTTCCCGATCCCCTCCTGACCGACTTGCCCATATCGAGCGAAGCCAAGCGATTTTTCGATAGAGGACCGTCGGTTTTGCGCCGCTGGTTCTCTTTCGGCATGGCCAACTTCCTAGAGCGGGCCTGGGTGCTGGCCATCCCGCTCTTAACCCTCCTAATCCCCCTCGCCAGGGCAGCGCCGCCCATTTATCGCTGGCAGGTGCGTCGACGGATTTATGTTTGGTATTCCGATCTCAGAGAGCTTGAAACCGAGGGACGCCAAGCTGGCTCGGCTGAGGCGCGAGCAATCGTCATCGACAAGCTTGCCCGCCTGCAAGAAGATGTCGGCCGCGTCGACGTGCCACTGTCTTACACCGACGATCTCTATCGCCTCAGAAATCACATCGAATTCGTCGAAACCCTGCTCGCAAAGCTCAACGAACCGGCCTCTGCAGTTTCATAAGCGGCATCACTTTACAGTTTTTCCAAAACTGTCATATCGATTGTCACTCACCTGACACATCGAAGCGACATAGCTGCGCGCTCGTGTCGTTAACCGCAAAGGAAGGGGCTTCTATGCGCCGCACTCTCATCGCCGGACTCTCGATTGCCGCGCTCACGGCTTGTTCATCGCTTGGCATGGAACGGCCGAATGGTCCGATCGCAAAGGCCCTGTTCGGTGATCTGGAACCAATGACACCGGACCGTGCGCTTGAAGACTATTATGACACGATCTCCGACGATGAGTTGCCACGCGCACCAAGTGGCGTGCCACTGCCCGCCGAAAATGTGAGCCTCACCCGCATCCTGATCGGGTCGTGTAATGATGAGGAAGCCGAAAGCCCGGTCCTCGCCCAGATCGCCAAGGAGGACGCCGACCTTTTCCTTATGATCGGTGACAATGTGTACGGCGACCGCGATGGCCGCGCCTATATGAACAATGATCCCGACCTCACTGAGCTCCGCGCCGCCTTTACCGAGCTCGGCGAAAGCGACGAGTTCCAGGCCGTCCGCGCCCGCCACCCCATGATGGTGGCCTGGGACGACCATGATTATGGCGCGAATGATAGTGGCCGGGACTTTCCCTTCCGCAGGTTTGCCGAACGGGTCCATGAAGCGTTCTGGGGCCTCGACGGCGAAGACGTGGGCAATTGGGACGGCACGTATTATGCGCGCACCTTCGGACCGGACGGCCAGCGTGTTCAGATTATCATGCTCGACACGCGCTTTTTCAGGTCGCCCTTACAGCGCACAGACGCTTGGGGCGAACCCGGAAAAGAACGGTATGTGCCCGCCGAAAGCGATCATCAGGATATGCTCGGTAGTCAACAATGGACCTGGCTATCAAACCAGTTGCGCAAGCCAGCGGATCTTCGCCTGATCGTGTCTTCGATCCAGGTCTTGCCGACCGTCCATGGGTATGAAGCCTGGTCGCAATTGCCCGCTGAGCGCCAGCGCCTCTTCGATCTGATCAACGAGAGTGAGGCAAAGGGCGTTGTGTTTGTCTCGGGCGATCGCCATTCCTCATATCTCTACAAGGATGACGCCGTTCTTGAGCAGCCGGCATATGAGATCACGTCCTCGTCCCTCAATCTCTCCTTTGCCGACGAAACCAGTGAATTGGATACACGACAACTCGGCGCCGGTTTTGCGCCTGTGAATTATGGGGAAATCGCCATCGACTGGGACGCAGGTCGCGTCTCCCTGGCGCTCAAAGACCAAACTGGCGAGACGGTCCGAAACACCGAGATTGCCATGGCAGAGTTGACGGACTAACGCGCCGGACTGACGGGCGGCACGCCCGCCCGTCAAACCGAACGCCCCTGCCGCTGATCCCACACCCGAACGTGAACGGATTTTCGAAAATGGGATCGCATCCCCGGTGCGAAATGACGGAATAATCGTATTTATTCCAATATATTAAGCCCCATTTAGCTGAGTATCTCAATCGATACGCAGACTGTTGCGCCTGGAGGCGGGACTGCTATAAGCAGCGCTACTCTGGCATCTCCCTGAAGGCGCAAGGCCAGCCTGTCTTGCGAGAAAGGCGACTTCCCCTCCAATGAATATCCACGAATATCAGGCCAAGGCTGTCTTGAAGTCCTTTGGCGCTCCTGTCGCGGAGGGCGTGCCCGTTCTCTCGCTCGACGATGTTCAAACCGCGGTGGACCGCCTGCCGGGCCCGCTTTGGGTGGTGAAATCGCAAATCCACGCGGGTGGGCGCGGAAAAGGAAAATTTATCGAGCCAGCGGCGGGCGAAAAAGGCGGTGTTCGCCTCGCCTTTTCAAAAGAAGAGGTGATGGACCATGCCAAAGCGATGCTGGGCAACACCCTCGTAACTGCGCAGACGGGCCCCGCCGGCAAGCAGGTCAACCGCCTCTATATTGAAGACGGGGCGGACATCTCCCGCGAGCTTTATCTGTCCCTGCTTGTCGACCGTGCGACAGGCAAAGTGGCCTTCGTCGCCTCGACCGAAGGCGGCATGGACATCGAACAGGTCGCCCATGACACGCCGGAAAAAATCCTGACGCTCACAGTGGACGGTATGGTCACCGCCGAAGACGCCGCGAAAATCTGCGACGCGCTTCAACTCGAGGGCGCCGCCCGCGACGACGGCATGGTGCTCTTCCCGACCCTCCATCGCGCCTTCATTGAGAAGGACATGTCGATGCTGGAAATCAATCCACTCATCGTGATGGAGAACGGACACCTGCGCGTACTCGACGCGAAAGTCTCTTTCGACGGGAACGCACTTTTCCGCCACCCAGACATCCTGGAATTGCGCGACGAGACCGAAGAGGACGCCAAAGAGATCGAGGCCTCCGAATGGGACCTCGCCTATATCGCCCTCGACGGAACAATTGGCTGCATGGTCAATGGCGCGGGCCTTGCCATGGCGACAATGGACATCATCAAGCTCTATGGCGAAGAACCAGCCAATTTCTGTGATGTCGGCGGCGGCGCCTCCAAGGAAAAAGTGGCCGCAGCGTTCAAGATCATCATGAAGGATCCGAACGTCAAAGGTATCCTCGTCAATATCTTCGGCGGGATCATGCGCTGCGACGTGATCGCCGAAGGCGTCATCGCCGCGGTGAAGGAAACCAATCTCGCTGTGCCGCTGGTCGTGCGTCTGGAAGGCACGAATGTCGACCAGGGCAAGGCGATCATCGCCAATTCAGGCCTCAACGTCATCCCAGCCGACGATCTAGACGACGCGGCCCAGAAAATCGTCGCCGCGGTGAAAGGCTAGGTTCCATGTCCATTCTCATCGACCAGAACACGAAGGTCATCGTCCAGGGCCTCACCGGCAAGACGGGCACCTTCCACACCGAGCAAGCCCTCGCCTATGGCGCCACAAAAATGGTCGCCGGCACCCATCCAAAAAAGGGCGGCGAAACCTGGACCAGCGGCCTCGATGGGGCCGCCGAGCTGCCAATCTTCACAACCGTGGCCGAAGCCAAGGACGCAACGGGCGCTGATGCGTCGGTGATCTATGTCCCCCCGGCTGGCGCGGCAGCGGCCATCGAAGAAGCGATCGATGCCGAAATCCCGCTGATCGTCTGCATCACGGAGGGCGTTCCCGTCCTCGACATGGTCCGCGTCAAAGCAAAGCTCGATGCCTCCAATTCGCGCCTCATCGGGCCGAACTGCCCGGGCCTTCTCACCCCGGACGAATGCAAGATCGGCATCATGCCAGGCAAGATTTTTAAGAAGGGGTCCGTTGGGGTCGTTTCGCGCTCCGGCACGCTCACCTATGAGGCCGTCTTCCAAACGACGATGGCCGGTCTCGGCCAGACAAGCGCCGTCGGCATTGGCGGAGACCCGGTCAAAGGCACCGAGTTCATTGACGTGCTTGAGATGTTCCTTGCCGACGATGAGACAGAATCGATCATCATGATCGGCGAGATTGGCGGGTCGGCTGAAGAAGACGCCGCCCAATTCCTTAAAGACGAAGCCGCAAAGGGCCGGAAAAAACCCATGGTCGGCTTTATCGCCGGACGCACGGCCCCGAAGGGCCGCACGATGGGCCATGCGGGCGCCATTGTCAGCGGTGGCAAGGGCGGCGCAGAAGACAAGATCGCCGCCATGGAAGCTGCCGGTATCCGGGTGAGCCCCAGCCCAGCACGCCTCGGAACGACGATGGTCGAGGTTCTGAAAGGCTGATCACAGGAGACATGATGGCCCGATCCGGCTTTAATTGTCAGACCCCCGACCGCAACATCCCGCCCATGGTGCGCCCCGGTCAAATTGACGGTGGACGTATCGGCAATCCGGCGCCTTAATCAGGGGGCGTTGAGACGAAGGCAGAGACCAATGGCAGCAGACGACGGCTCCCCGATCCATCCCAAGCGCGGTGAACAAAACGCAGCACTCCTCGATACGGCTTTCCTCTATGGCGGAAACGCCGTCTGGATCGAGCAGATGCAAGCGGCCTATGCGAACGATCCAAGCTCCGTACCGGAAAGCTGGCGGAGCTTCTTTGCGGCCCTTGGCGATGATGCGGACGCGGCCCAGCGGAACGCTGCCGGGGCGAGCTGGCGCAGAGAGGCCTGGCCTAACCCTGAGAACGGAGAAGAGGTCGCCGCCCTGGATGGTAACTGGGCGCTCCTCGAGCCAAGTCTTGAAGCTAAGGTGCGCGAGCGGAAGCCCGAAGCGGACGCCGTTGATGTTGCCCAAGCCGTCAAGGATTCCATCCGGGCCCTGATGATGATCCGTGCCTACCGGATCCGTGGGCACCTCGCCGCGAAGCTCGACCCCCTCGGCCTTGACGATAAAGGCCCGCAACCGGAGCTCGATCCGGCGAGTTACGGCTTTGGGCCAGCCGACATGGACCGCGCGATCTTCATCGATGGCGTGCTTGACCTCGAATACGCCACGCCAAGGCAAATGCTCGATATCTTGCAGCGGACGTATTGTTCGACGATCGGCATTGAGTTCATGCACATCTCTAACCCAGAAGAGAAGAGCTGGCTCCAAGCCCGGATCGAAGGTCCCGATAAGGGTGTCGCCTTCACGCCGGAAGGCAAGAAAGCGATCCTTGCCAAGCTCATTGAAGCCGAAGCCTTCGAGCGGTTCCTGCACAAGCGCTATCCCGGCACCAAACGGTTTGGCCTTGATGGCGGTGAAGCCGCCGTCCCAGCGCTTGAGCAGATCATCAAGCGGGGCGGCGCCCTCGGCGTCAAAGAGATCGTGATCGGCATGCCCCACCGGGGCCGCTTGAACATGCTCGGTGCCGTCATGGGCAAGAAGTACGAGAAGATCTTTCACGAATTTCAGGGCGGCTCGACGCAAGGCGCCGGTGAGTTCGGATCCGGCGACGTGAAGTATCACCTCGGCGCCTCATCGGACCGGACCTTCGATGGGAACGAAGTTCACCTCTCCATGAATGCGAACCCATCGCACCTCGAAGCTGTGGACCCGGTCGTGCTCGGCAAAGCGCGGTCCAAGCAGGCCATACGCAAGCGCGAAACCCAGGGCAAAGCCCGCCGGGCGGAAATCATGCCGCTCCTCCTGCATGGAGATGCCGCCTTTGCTGGCCAGGGCGTCGTGGCGGAGTGTTTCGCGCTCTCAGGGCTCGCAGGCTACCGCACCGGCGGCACCATCCACTTCATCATTAACAATCAGATTGGCTTTACGACGAGCCCGATCTATTCGCGCTCATCGCCCTACCCGTCCGATGTGGCGCTCATGGTCCAGGCGCCAATTTTCCATGTCAACGGCGATGACCCGGAAGCAGTCACCTATGCGGCAAAGGTCGCCGCCGAGTACCGGCAGATGTTCGGCAAGGACGTCGTCATCGACATGTTCTGCTATCGCCGCTTCGGCCATAATGAGGGCGATGAACCCATGTTCACCCAGCCCCTGATGTACAAGATCATTAAGGGTCATCCCTCCACGCGGGAAATCTACACCAAGCGGCTGATCGATGAGGGCACGCTGACGGAAGACGAGGTCAGCGCAATCCGGCAACAGTTCGAAGCGCTGTTAGAGAAAGCCTTCGAAGACGCGAAGACCCTTGAGATCAAAGAGGCCGACTGGCTCGACGGCGAATGGAAAGGCTTCCGCCTACCGGACGATGATGATCGGCGCGGGCGCACCGGCGTCGGAATGAAGCGTCTGAAGGCGCTCGGCGAGGCAATTACGCGCATCCCGGACGATGTGGCGATCCACAAGACATTGCGCCGCGTGGTCGACGCCCGGGCCGAAGCTATTTCTTCGGGTCAGGGGCTCGATTGGGCGACGGCCGAACACCTGGCCTTCGCCACCCTGCTTGATGAGGGCTATCCGGTGCGCCTATCCGGACAGGATTCTGGACGCGGCACCTTCTCCCAGCGCCATTCCCACTTTGTCGACCAAGAGACAGGCGCGCGGTATACGCCGTTGAACACGCTGAGCGAGACCCAAGGGCCTTATGAGGTCATCGACAGCCTTTTGTCCGAAGAAGCCGTGCTCGGCTTTGAGTATGGCTACTCGCTCGCCGATCCGAAATCGCTCGTGCTCTGGGAAGCGCAATTTGGCGACTTTGCGAACGGGGCACAAGTCTTCTTCGACCAATTCATCTCGTCCGCTGAACGCAAATGGCTGCGCATGTCGGGCCTCGTGTGCCTGCTGCCCCATGGCTATGAGGGCCAGGGTCCAGAACACTCCTCAGCGCGCCTTGAGCGCTTCCTGCAAATGGCGGCCGAAGACAATATGCAGGTTTGCAACCTGACGACGCCGGCGAACTACTTCCACGCCCTGCGCCGTCAAATCCACCGGAACTTCCGCAAGCCCCTGATCCTCATGACGCCGAAATCGCTGCTGCGCCATAAGCGGGCAACGTCGACCCTCGAAGATCTATCGACCAAGTCATCCTTCCACCGCATTCTGTGGGATGATGCCGAAACGCCGGGCCGTGAAGCCGCTGTCAAACTGGCGAGCGACGATAAGATCCGCCGCGTCGTGGCCTGTTCTGGCAAGGTCTATTACGATCTGTTTGAGGCACGCGAAGAGAAGGGCATCGACGATGTCTATCTCCTGCGGATCGAACAGCTTTATCCGGTCCCCCGAAAGTCGATGATTACCGAGCTGGAACGGTTCCCGCAGGCTGAACTCGTCTGGTGTCAGGAAGAGCCGCGCAATATGGGCGCCTGGGGGTTCATCCGAGACGAAATCGAATGGTGCGCCCTGCAAGCCAACGTGACAGCGGCGCGACCAAATTATCTGGGCCGCGCACCATCGGCAGCGACGGCCACAGGCCTCTTATCGAAGCATAATGAGGAGCGTGATGAGTTCATCACCGCGGCCCTCAGCGAAAAACCAGTAAGCGATATCTTTGTGACGGCTTAGCCCGTTGGAACATGACGGATTGAAAGAGAATGACGGACATTACCGTACCCACCCTCGGCGAGTCAGTAACAGAGGCCACCGTCGGAAAATGGCTGAAAACAGCCGGTGACACCGTCGCTCGCGACGAAGTGCTGGTCGAGCTCGAAACCGACAAAGTCTCGGTCGAGGTTTCAGCGCCCGAAGACGGCACGCTCGATGAGATCATCGCCGAAGAAGGGGCGACCGTCGAAATCGGTGCCATGCTTGGCCGCATCAGCGGCGGCGCGAACGGATCTGCAAAACCGTCCAATGGGGCAGCGGCGACGCCGGTGCCAAGCGCGGCCAGCGCCAGTGATGCCGGCCAAGCGCCCAGCGCTTCTGGCGGCGGCCAGGTTGATGTGCCGGTGCCAAGCATGGGCGAGAGCGTCTCTGAAGGGACGGTCGGAAGTTTCCTGAAAGCCGTCGGCGACACCGTCACGATCGATGAAACCATCGCCGAGATTGAAACCGACAAAGTCGCCCTCGAAGTGCCTGCGACTGCGAGCGGCGTCCTGGCGGAACTCCTTGTCTCAGAAGGCGACAGCGTGACACCCGGCGCCGTGATTGCGCGGATTTCCGCCGGCGGCGCAGCCGCCGCTGCGCCCACGCCGACGGCAGACAGCCAGCCGCAAACCGCGCCGTCGACCGCCGAAGGCCGGCCTGTGTCTCCGTCCGTTCGCCGTGTCGCGACAGAAGGCGGCGTCAATCCGCAGAGCATTCCGGGAACCGGCCGCGATGGCCGCGCCACCAAGGCCGACGCCCTCGCCTATGTGGAGCAAGCCGCCTCCGCCGCGCCGAAAGTCGCCCGAAGCGAACCGGCCCCGCGTCCGCCCCGCGAGACGGGCCCGCGCGAAGAGCGTGTCCGCATGACACGGCTACGTCAGACGATCGCGCGCCGCCTGAAGGAAGCGCAGGAAACCGCCGCCATGCTCACCACGTTTAATGACGTGGACATGACCGAGATTATGGCCCTACGGAAAACCTACAAGGAAGCCTTTGTTGAGAAGCATGGCGTGAAACTCGGCTTCATGGGCTTCTTTGTGAAAGCCTGCGTCAGCGCCCTGAAAGAGATCCCCGCAGTCAATGCCGAAATCGACGGCACGGATATTATCTACAAGAATTACTATGACCTCGGCATCGCTGTCGGCACGGAACGCGGCCTTGTCGTCCCGGTCGTCCGCGACTGCGATGAGCGTTCACTCGCAGATGTTGAGCGCGAAATCGGGCGCCTCGGCGCGAAAGCGCGCGACGGTGACCTTTCCATGTCGGACCTCCAGGGCGGTACGTTCACCATTACGAATGGCGGGGTCTACGGATCGCTAATGTCCACGCCGATCCTGAACCCGCCGCAGTCCGGCGTGCTTGGCATGCACCGAATTGAGCAGCGCCCCGTGGCCATTGGCGGCGAGGTCAAGGTGCGGCCAATGATGTATCTGGCCCTGTCCTATGATCACCGCATTGTGGATGGCAAAGAGGCCGTGACCTTCCTTGTGCGCGTCAAGGAAGCCCTCGAGGATCCGGAGCGGCTCCTCCTCGACATCTAGTCGAGGGCGCCGCTCCGTTTCTCTCTGCAAATTACGACTTCGGCACGCACCCAGCTTCCAGGGCGCAAATGCGTTTGTCCTGCTCGATGATGTGGAGCGTCAGCTCTTCGATCTTTTCGAGGAGCTTGGCGTTCATGGCCGCAAGATCAACGCCGTCGCGCCGCATCTCTTCGGCCGACGCCATACCAGGCAAATGACCGCTCGACGCGATGAACGCTTCAACCTGGCTGAGCGGCGCGAGGGTATACGCAGCGTCGAACACATGGTCGGCCGTCGCGACATGCTTGCCCTTAATGCGGATCACGCCGTCGCCGGCATCTAGGTGGATGACCGTCTCTCCGTCATCATCCTTCAGCGCGATATCGCCTGCAGCGCCTTCGCCGCCCATATAGATGTTGCCGCGGCCACCATCGATATGCATCCGCATCTTCCCATCGTCGGAGAAGAGTGCGATATCACCGTTCGATCCGCCGCCGCCAACGCGGATATTCCCATCGCCGCCATCAAAAAATAGGGTTTGGGCATCCTGACCATTTTGCAGCGCAATATCGCCTGACGCGCCGCCCCCGCCCATTTGAAGATTGGCCGTCCCGCCGTCCAGGTGCACGGTGGAAACTCCATCGCTGTTTTTTAAAGACAGGTCACCGCCCGCCCCCTCGCCGCCCATGTAAATGTTCGCCGCACCCCCATCGATATGGATGCGGAGCTTTGCGTCATCGGAATACATGCCGATATCACCATTGTGCCCGTGGCCACCCAGCCGCAGATTGGCGTCACCGCCGTCCAGATGGACCGTGTCTTTCCCGGCTTCATCATTCAGCGTGATGTCACCGGACGCGTTCTGTCCGCCAAGAATGAGATTTGCTGTGTCACCGTTCAGTTCACCGGTCTCAGCGCCGCTCGTGTTCTTGATGACAATTTTTCCAGTCAGGTCAGTCATGTATCGGTCCCTCCTCTGTTTCACCGTCTGAATTTCTTGAGCTTATCGAGAATTCTCGCGGGCGTGAGTCCTGATTTAGTGACAGTTTTGTTATGCCCGCCGCCGCGCGGAGATGCTTGACGACACTTCGCCGTGCCCACACAGTTTCGAAAATTTTGCACGGGAGGGCGCATTATGGCGATTTATCTGTTTGGCTTGGCCTTGTTTTTTGGCGTCCATCTATTTTCGGCCTTTCGAAGCCGCGTGCCCGAGAAAGACATGAAGCTAAAAATGGGCTTTGGGCCGTTTATGGGCCTCTATAGCCTCTTATCCCTCGCCGGTTTTATCCTGTTGATTATCGGCTACCGACAGGCCCCCGCGGGCGATCTGATTTATGCTGGGTTTTCGGGTGCGCGGACGATTAATCACGCCCTTATGGCGGTCGCGTTCGTCCTATTGATCGCGTCCTACGTCCCCAACAATCACTTTAAACTCTGGGTGAAACATCCCATGGTCGCCGGCGTTGGGCTCTGGGCCTTTGCTCACCTCATTGCGGGTGTGAACACGAAGGAAGCGATCCTATTCGGCAGCTTCTTCATCTATTGCATTATTGATTTTGTCGCCGCGCTGCCGCGCCCCTCACCGGTGCCGGACGGACCGCAAATTGGCCCAACCCTTATATCGCTGGGCGTCGGCCTTGCAGCCTATGCGGGCTTTTTCCTGTGGGGACACGCAGCCATTTTCGGCGTGTCTCCCGCCTGACAGACCGATCCCTAGTAACGGTTCTTGATCATCACCGCCGTGAGGATGTTTTTGGCGTCGTCGGCATCCAGCGTCAGCATTTCGGTGATGCGGTTCAGGAAATCGGCTTCGGACTGGCGCAGCTCTCCATCGGCCAAAACAATGTCCACGCAGTGGGCAAACACAGACAGGCGCATATCCGAGGGAAGCGCTTGGCAGGCCTGCTCAAGACCTTCTTTACGCTCTTGCATGCGTTGGTTGACGGTCTGATTGACCTTGGCCAATTCAGATTGACTGAGCCGCTTCATGGTCCGCGACCGCGTCACCAGCGCTGCAATCTCCTGCTTTTCTTCTGGCGCAAGATCGCCGTCGGAAAAGGCCGCCGAAATGATCAGACACAGATAGGCTTCCGGGATCGTCCAGTCCGTTGCCGCCTTGAAATCCAGCGACAGAGCGTCGAGGTCAGGCAAGGAGCCCTTCTTCTCGACAGTTGTCGGCTTGAACAGGGCTTCGAGGCCATCGTCGCCACTCGAAACGCGTTCGATGGTTTGTTTGAAAATATCGGTCATCTGAAGAAGGCCTTCTTGCTCATCAATAAATGTGCTTCAACAAAGCGCACTTTTACTCCACGCGCTCTCTGTTGGTTGTTCCCGTAGGCGCCTGGGGAGTCGGATAGTTACGAACCTTCTGGTACGCCGCCTGCAATGGGTCGACAAGTTTTTCGTCGATCTCTTCGACGGCAACTCGCTCCCATTCCGCAGCGCTGACTTCAGGCAAGCCCTCAATCGTTTCACGAATGTCACGATTCCTCTGCCAATTTCCGCGAATAGGCTGATCTAGAAGATCAAAGATGTCCGCGCGAACTTCTTCAGCCTTGTCCAGTCGCGTTCCAATCGTTCGATAGTCTGCATCAACAGCCCGCAGCGACGTAATATCGTTTTCGAGCGAGACAATCTCAGCTTCAAGACGGGCCACGACGGCCGAGTTATCAAGCTGGGCCGCTTCCTCGACTTCATTAATCGTCTGCACGAGCAGGTATCCCAGAACGCCGCAGGCGATAATTGCGAGGAGCGCAATGATCCCCATCAGCGGTGATTGACGCGTGACGACTTTCTGCTCAGAGGCCACCTTCTGTGCAATGACTTCCGGAGCCGGGAAAATTGTTCGATCTTCGAAAACTGTCGGCACTCCGCCCTGGCGATAATCATCGGGATTTACAACCGACATTTTCCATCTCCTTCTTCATATTTTAAGCAGTGGGTTCTCATTTTATGGCACGCAAAGATCGAGTTTATAAAAGCGCCAAAAGTTCAGCGCATCACTCCGATAACGGCTATAACGCGGGGGAAGCTCTGCCCGACCGCCCTCATAATTACAGACTTCAGAGATTTCTTGCAGAAAGATGAGGGCGGCATCCGCGGGCACAAGGCGCATGTCCGGCTCACCCGGTATTCCAAAGCCTTCTAATCTGACGGCGTCATTCTGATTCAGTTGGATCAGCGATCGAGCTTGACGCCGCAGTTCTGCGCGCCTTCCGTCAATGCGTGCCCCGCCTCTTAGTTGCGCCGCCCGGCGCATCAGGAACATGGCTTTCACGAGATTGGTGTCACTCGTCCCGCCCGTCAGGCAATGCACTTCATTATCGTCATCTGTGACCCAGTCGCCGCCAGCCAAAACTCTCATCAAGCAGGCGTTCCGGCGAAACTTCCCATCATCGGAAACGGCGTTGACCACGGCCTGGTCAGCGAGACTGATGGCGCGAGGCCCGGCATTGCCATTTGCCCCCTCGACAAGGCTGAGGCCATAAAACGCCTCGCCTAGGAATTGCTGCTGATCGCCCATGCTGGCATAGGAGACGGTCTGGCCATTTTCGATTTCAACGGTCCCCGCTTTGCGAATGCGCTGAAACTGCTGGCGCGCTTCGCCGAGAAACTGCTGGCGCGCTTCTACAAGATCGGCCGCTGACCGGGCGTCTTGATACCGCTGCAACAATGCCTCGCCAAAGGCAGCCGCGATCTTGGCCGAACTCATATCTGCGGCGGAGGCCCGACGGAGCGCCGTCTCCACCTGGTCATAGGGGACCGGACGCCGCGCTTTTTGCGCATCCGCCTCAATCGCCACGGCCTGGTTGAAGAACGCTTCACCGGCGAGCGAGCCGCCCACGCGGATTTGTCCTTCTTGACCATACGCCTCCGCGGCCCGTTTAAAATCTTCGGCACGCATACTGGCGTCAGCGAGTGACTTAAGCCGGCGCGCCTGGGCATCCGAGGAATTGGAGCCGCTCGCTTCGAACGCGGCCACAGCCTCCGCTCTCAAATAGTCGATCTGACCGACGGCGCGCGGATCAGTCCGTTCCAGAAAGTCAGCCCAAGCCGAATAGGTCGTGCCCAGTTCAAACTTTGCATCGATTTGAGCGAACGCTTCCTCAGCAAGTTCGAATTCCGCAACGCCTTGCCGAAAATCCCGGCCAAGCGCGAGGTGGGCGAGCCCCTTTTTCTGCCAGGCCGTCGTGTCAGCCGGGCTCGCCAAGACGGCTGCTTGGAAATAATCCACGGCGCGCGCATAGGCGTCCTGGGTTCTCCGGGCAACCGCTTGGTCACCAGCATCCGTTGCCAATTGAGCAATAGCCTGGCGTGCCGGGCTTAAAAATGGGCCACTCTGGACCTGCTGATAGCTCGAAATCACACCGTCATAGTCGATTGGCTGGCGACTTTGCTCAAGCTGGGCCGCGCGGTAAAAATATTCACTTCGCCAAAGACTGTTGCCTGACGGATCGGCCCCCAGCAACGGCTCCACCTCGGACATAAGACCCAGCGTTTCATCAATACAGGCGTTGTTACACTGGCCGCTCGTGACCAAACGGCCCTGCGCCCGAGCCAAGATCATCGCCCGCTCAAAGAGAAAGCTGTTCGCAAGGGGCGCACGCGCACGCCCTTTCCGACTGTCTGCTTTGATATCGCGGTCCCCCCGCCGACCTGAATCGTCCGTCAAGTAGAGCAATTTACGATCGGTCGGGAGAATTCGCTCCATCGATTCAAAGACGTAATCAGCCGCGCGCGACGCGTCTTCGACGGACATTTCACCGGGCGCCTGCAGTGCCAGACTGCGCGCGGCGTGCCCCCAGGCAATGCCTTTCTTCTGCTCGCTAACATTCGCTGACCGGTCATCTGCGGCCGCGACGCATCCCGCTACCGAGCCCGCCGAGACCTCAAACCCAAGCTTATAGCAATCCGAATTTGGGCTCTGCGCCAAAGCAGGGAAAAAGAAAAAAAAGGCCGAGATTACCGCAACGCTCAACACGCGTAACGTATTGAAGTCGTTCCCGCTTTTGCTGAACTCATAGATGCGGTCTGTTACTAAGCGTCTCGATCCCATGGTCCCACCCTGATATCCTCGATCGCAACCTATGCCGGAGGTTTTCAAACGTAAAGAGTAGTTAACCACATCGCGTTCCAGCGCATCTTCTGAGCAACACCTCAGCAATCGATAACGTCTCGGACCTCTCCGCGAACGAATAGCCCCCTGGTCAAGAGGCCAGGGGGTTTGTTTTTGGGGTGGGCGCATCGGACCC
>JBCAWP010000001.1:0-31093 GCA_038534535.1 Pseudomonadota bacterium | reverse complement strand
CGGGCTCTGGCGCCATTGCCGCGGCTCCTTTCGCTAGCTTCGCCGTGGCTCTCCGCGGGTGCGGTCGGCTTATTCCACAAAGGCGAACGCTGGAAAGAAGAATTGACGGCGGCCGCGACAGAGTGGACATTCGCGCATCAGGTGATTCCAAGCCGAAGCGGGGGCGCGGGAGTCATCCTTAGACTTTCAGAGGTATCCCATGTCTGACAATCAAACGCGGATTCTGGCGGTGGCAAACCAGAAGGGCGGCGTTGGCAAGACGACGACATCGATCAATCTGGCAACGGCCTTGGCCGCCGTTGGTCGAAAAGTCCTCGTCATCGATTTTGATGCCCAGGGCAATGCGTCGACCGGCCTCGGCATTACACGGCCCGAGCGTCGACTGACGAGTTACGATCTGGTCGTCGACGGTGTGTCGATCGACCAGGCCGTGTTGAGCACTATCGTGCCGCGACTTGATATTATACCGGGGGACGAAAACCTGGCCGGTGTCGAGACCGAATTGGCATCCGATCCCCGACGGTCTTATCGCTTGCGCGACGCCATTCGTAGCGGCGGAAATGCGGTACATACGGACGTCTACGATTTCATCCTAATCGATTGTCCGCCATCACTGTCAGCCCTGACGCTGAATGCGATGACAGCCGCCGATGCCTTGCTCGTGCCGCTGCAATGCGAGTTCCTCGCTCTGGAAGGACTGAGCCAATTGTTGCGAACGATTGAACTGGTCAAATCGGGCTTGAACCCGGCCCTCGAAATCCAGGGCGTCGTTCTGACCATGTATGATAAGCGAAACAATCTCTCCGATCAGGTTGCAGAAGAGGTGCGCAGCTTTTTCGGCGATAAGGTCTATTCGACGGTTATCCCACGCAATGTCCGCCTGTCGGAAGCGCCGTCCTTCGGCAAGCCCGCTCTGCTTTATGACTATCGGTGCCCTGGCAGCGAGGCCTATATTCGGCTGGCATCGGAGATGCTGCAAAGAGAGCGGGAGCTGCGCGCAGCCTGATGGCCATGGATTCAAAGTCAAAACCGTCGCGCCTTGGAAAGGGCCTGTCTGCACTCATAGGTGAAGTGGAGGCCGTCCGAACGCCATCAAAAGACACCAAGTCATCGGGAGAGGACCGAGCCGGTGTCGCCGAGATCGAGATCAGTCGCATACGGCAAAATCCCGGCCAACCACGGCGCGACTTCGACGAGATAGAATTGGCCGAGCTTGCCGAGTCCATCCGGACGCGGGGCGTCCTCCAGGCGATCCTTGTTCGGCCAGATCCGAAGGGCGATGGATACCAGATCATTGCAGGCGAACGGCGTTGGCGTGCCGCCAAGATGGCTGGTCTCAAGGCGCTGCCGGCGATTGTCCGCAATGTTGATGAGCTTGAATTACTCGAAGTTGGAATTATTGAAAATGTTCAGCGTACGGACTTAAATCCAATCGAAGAGGCCGAAGCCTACGGGGCGCTGATGAAGCGGTTTGGCCGCACCCAGGAAAGTCTCGCCGAAAGCGTCGGAAAGTCCCGGGCTCATATTGCGAATACCCTCCGCCTTCTGAAATTGTCCGATAGTTCTCGAGACCATGTCCGAAATGGGCGGGTCACGGCGGGCCATGCGCGGGCGGCCCTCGGGTCTGAGAATCCAGATGATTTGATTGAACAAGCCGTTGATAAGGCCTTGAGCGTTCGAGACGTTGAAGCCTTGGCTCGCCTATCGAAGGGCGCGTTGCCACCGGTCTCGTCTGCGTCGAAGGCGTCAGCGTCCGGTGAGACGAAGGATGTCGACACAGAAGCGTTAGAGGCTGACCTGATGCGTTCGCTCGGTTTGAACGTTGACATTCGACACAAGGGTGAGGGCGGCGAACTGCGGATCAAGTATCGCGACCTTGAACAACTCGATGATGTTTGCCGGCGTCTCACCGCGAAGCGCAAATAGGAGTGCCTAGGGCTGTCGCCTAGGTGTCCGGAACGAGGCCGGCCCGCTCAGGATCCCCAACGATCTTTTCAAGGGCTTTGCGAAGTTTCCCGAGCGCTTGATGTTCGATTTGACGGACGCGCTCTTTTGAAATGCCAAGACGCGTGCCCAGTGTTTCAAGCGTGACAGAATCGTCGGTCAGGCGCCGCTCGCGAATGATGAGTGTTTCGCGGTCCGTCAGCGCTTCCATCGCCCGGGCAATCCAGGCAGAGCGCTGAGTCCGGTCCCGGTCTGTCATGATCCGACCTTCGACATCCGTGGATTCATCTTCGAGAAGGTCCTGCCATTCGCCGCCGGCTTCACCATCATTTGAGAGCGGTGCGTTCAAGGAACGGTCGGCCCCTGACAATCTGGCGGACATCGCGTCGACGTCGGTCTCGTTAACGCCGAGATGGTCGGCCACCCATTTGCGATTCTCGGGCGATAACACGGCGCCGCCCGTATCGTCGATTTGGGCGCGCAACCGTCGTAGATTAAAGAAGAGAGACTTCTGAGCCGACGTGGTGCCCGTGCGCACGATGGACCAATTGCGAAGCACATAGTCCTGAATGGATGATCGGATCCACCACGATGCATAGGTCGAGAAGCGAACCGCGCGTTCTGGGTCGAACCGGGCCGCCGCCTGCATCAAGCCGACATTACCCTCCTGGATGAGATCCTGCATTGGCAAGCCATAGTGCCGAAACTTTGAGGCCATCGCGATGACAAGTCGCATATAGGCGCTGGTCAATTCGTGAAGGGCTTTTTCGTCTCTCTTGTCGCGCCAAGCACGCGCAAGAAATTGCTCACGCTCGGCTTCGAGCAGCGGCTTTTTCATCGCTGACTTAACGAATTTTCTTTCGGCAGATGGACGATCTTGCGCAGGCATATTTAGCTCCTGTGTTTGAACAGGAATACGCGCGTCCCGATGTTTGGATCACACAGGGATGAAAAAAAACGGCCCGCGCATTAACGCAGGCCGTTTTGTCCCGATAATATAAAGGATCTAGGCAGCTTTTTTCTTCGCAAGCGAGGCCGCGAGGCGCTCTAGCGCGGCCGGCTTGTCGATGTTTTCGACCGCGGCAAGTTCACGCGCAAGGCGGTCAAGGGCGCTCTCATAAAGCTGCCGCTCCGAATAGGACTGCTCTGGCTGGTCTTCGCTCCGGTGAAGGTCGCGAACCACTTCAGCGATTGAGATCAGATCACCGGAATTGATCTTCGCTTCGTACTCTTGGGCGCGTCGGGACCACATCGTCCGCTTGATCCGGGCGCGTCCTCCCAGCGTTTTAAGGGCATCATCAACAAGCTTCGACCCCGCCAGGGCGCGCATGCCCGATGCTTCGGCGCGGTTGGTTGGAACGCGGAGGATCATCTTATCTTGATCGAACGACACGACGTAAACTTCGAGGTCCATGCCCGCGACCTTTTGTTTCTCGATCGCCGTAACAGCTCCGACGCCATGGGCTGGATACACAACGTGTTGCCCAATCTCGAATGCCAACGGGGGAGTTTTGACTGCCGATTTCGCCATCTTATATCCTTTGTACTTTAATCGAGGCGCAAGACGTAAAGACGCCCGATCGCCATTGGCAGTCGGACGGCCCAAGAACATATGCATTACCTTGACACTTCTACTTCTATTATCACGAAATGTGACAAACAGCAAACGCCGCCTAAGCGCGCTTAGGATCTAGGCGTCACCTGATCCAGGCTTCGGGCTGAAATACTTCTCAAGTTTCCCGGATTCATTGGCGAAGTCTTCGCGGTCAGCCGGGGGCTCCTTCATTCGTGTAATCACCGGCCAAACCTTGGAGTATTCGGTGTTCAGTTTTAGCCATTTGCCATCGGGATCGTCTTCGGTATCGACCTTGATGGCCTCGACTGGGCATTCCGGCTCACACACGCCACAGTCGATGCACTCTTCTGGATGGATGACGAGCATGTTCTCGCCTTCATAAAAGCAATCAACGGGGCAGACCTCGACGCAGTCCATATACTTGCAGCGGATGCAGGCGTCGGTGACGATATAGGTCATGAAAAGAGTACTCCGAGCGTTCAGGCGGCGAGTGATGCGGTCTGCGAGATGGCGCTAAGCCGCGAGGATGTCAATTAGGCGTTTCCTGGCTGCGCGCTTCCGCCCGTTGTCTCGCTTGGGCCCTCGGCACATCGTCCACATACAAAAGCGAAGCCACGTGGCGGATGAAGGCATCTTCGATGGGGCATTTTTCACCATCGGCGAAGGCGACGAGATAGAGGCCCTCAACAATCGAAGCGCGCTGCGCCATCGGGAGCTTTTTGACGTGTTTTGTGAACTCATGAGCGCCAACAGCTTCCTCGGCGAGCGTTTCGCCCTCGGCCAGAATTGCATCGGCCTTGTCCGCGTCGAAATCGAAGCTTTCCAATAGGATCATTGCAATGCGGTCGCTTTCAAGATCGGCGTATACGCCATCAGCCAACGCCGCTTCGACCAGCAGCGCTGCCGCCGCCGCCTCGGGGCTCGACGGGACATTTGTCGGCGCATCGTCTTCGCGTCCAAACAGGCGGGAGAGAATTCCTGACACTCAACGCTCCTCGGTTCGATCTTGGTAGAGACGGGCCGCTTCGCTCGCCGGACCCCGTCGCAGGCCGATCGCCAGCACTTCAACACTTCTGATATGCATGGACTTTCCGAAGGTGACAATATCGCCCACCTTAACGGAGGTCGCAGGTTTCGTGACGCGCCGCACTTGTCCGCTGCGCGAAATGCGAACGCCTTTGCTCGAAATCGTCTCGGCGCAGAGCCGCCGCGTCTTATAGAACCGCGCGCGCCACATCCAGACATCCAAGCGGACATCGCCCGTTTCCTCCCCCGCGATATGGTTTTCAGGCTTGGTCAAGAATCCTCGGCCTTGGACTTCTTGCGCGGCGGCGTCTTCAGAACTGCAAGCGCTGCAAACGGGCTGTCTGGATTGGGCGTGTGCGTGCGAGGATGGGGTCGGGACCGGCGCGGCGATTTCTTTTTCGGCTCGGGCTTCGACCCCGACGCTTCGCTCTTGGCCGGTGTCTTACGTCGGTCATGGCCCGGTTGAGACGGGCCGCCCCCGCGCCGGCTATATCGCCAGAGTGTCGGCACCCCCGTCTCCGGATCTTTCTCCGCCGGTACAATGCCTAAACCTTTCAACACATGGGCGAACGCATCCCCGGGACACGAGACGATCGAGGCGAGTTCCGGCGGGATGGCAAACACCGTCTTCGCGGCTTCCTTTCTCCGCGAGGACACCTCCCAGGCGAGGCGCTCTGCCAGATCTGCGCGCACCGCCCGCCGGCCGAGGCGAAGATAGCCATTCGCCGCCAAGTGCGCATCGGTCCAATCGTCTGAGATTGGAAAAGATCCGGCACCTTCCGGAGCCACCGGACAAAACTCGCCATCATAAAGCGTGCGAAGCTGTGCGATCAGGCGCTGGGGTTTGGGCTTTTGGGCGTCGGGGATATGGGCCGACACGCGGCCCGCCCGGGCGCCCAGGGACTTCAGCGCGTCGCGCGCTTCTGCATCGAGCCGGGCTCGGTCTGTGTCCTCCCGGAGATCGATCGCCGCCCCGCGTTCGGCAAGGCGAAAGGCGAGGCCGCGCAGATCGGCCGATAGCGCCGAGGTTACAGATGAATCAGCAAGCCGCGTAAGGCCGGGAAGCGTCGTGGCTACATGGGCGCTCACCCAGGCGTCGAGTTTTTCGCGGGCCGGCGTGCGCGCCTCCAGCGCCAATTGATCGGCCCCGACAAGTTCGGTTTGCGGTTTCAGCCAACTCGACCCCTTTTTCAGCCGGCCAATAACATCGCCGCCCCAGGAGAGCGTGTTGTCGGGATTAAGCGTAATATCAGCCGGCGCGGCCGCGCTGATCTGTGCCAGTCTAGCCATGAGGATCGGTTTTAGAGCCGCATAGGCCGCGTTCCGGATCGCCTTGCCTTCTAGGGATTTGCCCGCTGTGTCGGGAACAAATTGAAGGCCAACCAGGCGGCCAACCCGGTGACCCTCGATAACAATCTCGCCGTCGCCCGACAGTTCGCCTGCGGGGGCATCTTTCTTCTGGAGGCTGGCCAAAAGGGCCGTTGTGCGCCGGTCAACGAACCGAGCCGTCAGCGCATCGTGGAGCGCGTCGGATAGCTGATCTTCCAGCGTTCGCGCTTTCTCCCGCCATGTCTCGGGGTTTTCTAGCCAATCATCGCGATGCGCGGCATAGGCCCATGTCCGAATGGCGGCGAGCCGTTCTTGGAGGGCCGGAATATCGCCCGCTATGGTGTCAAGGCGCTGGAAGCGGTTTGCCATGGCATCGTCCGACAGCCGCGCGTCTGGGTCCGCAAGGTGTTCAAAAAGACCCTGGACGATCCGCAGATGACCATCATGTCCCGCCTTGCGGAAGTCTGGCAGGCGGCAAAGGTCCCATAGCCGACGGGTCCAACGTTCACCGACCGTCAGACTCTGGACCTCCGGATCTGCGGCTAGCCGGCGGGCCGTCCACTCGTCGAGCGCCTTCGGGTTTTGTTTCAATACGATGTGTCCGGAAGGCCTCGCCAGACCAGACAACAGACTTTGAATACTCGAATAGTCGAGATCGGTGTTTCGCCATTCGATCCGTTCCACCGGCTCAAAAGTGTGATGGGTGACTTGCCCGACGAGCTGGTCGCCAAAGAGGGGACAGTCTGCCGTCTCTCCAAATGTGCCATCTTGGCGAAAGCGGCCCGCCCGTCCAGCAATCTGGCCGACTTCGGCCGGGCGCAGATGTCGCCGGCGATGCCCATCGAATTTCGTCAGGGCGGCAAATGCGATGTGATCAACATCAAGGTTGAGCCCCATGCCGATCGCATCAGTTGCCACCACATAGTCCACCTCGCCCGACTGGTAGAGCTCGACTTGCGCATTTCGCGTCCGCGGGGAGAGGGCGCCCATAATAATGGCCGCACCGCCTTTTTGGCGCTTCAACAACTCACCGATGGCATACACCTGTTCAGAATTGAACGCGATGATCGCCGAGCGTTTCGGCAATTTGGTGATTTTTATCGGCCCGGCATACTGCAAGTCGGAGAACCGGTGGCGCGGGTCGTTTTCATAGGGTAGATCGAGCGCCGCCAACACGGGCCGCATCGTTTCGGCCCCAAGGAAAAGTGTTTCGCTTGTACCCCGTGCGCGCAGCAATCGGTCTGTAAAGATGTGTCCGCGGTCGGGGTCTTCGGCCAATTGGATCTCGTCGATCGCCAGGCAATCGACCGGCACATGGGCTGGCATGGACTCAACGGTGCAGGCAAAGTAACGGGCCGATGAGGGCCAGATTCGCTCTTCACCCGTAATCAGCGCTGCGGCGCCAACGCCTTTCAACGCGCAAATCTTGTCGTAAACTTCGCGGGCCAGCAATCGCAGCGGCAATCCAATCATGCCAGACCCATGGGCGAGCATCCGCTCGATGGCGAAATGTGTTTTGCCTGTATTGGTTGGCCCGAGGACCGCCTTGATATCAGACATGCGCAACCTGTTCTGCTGGTGTCGGCGTCATTCCAGCTCTCGTGCGGCCTGAATGGACCGAAGCTATTTGTCAGGCAAGGTGTCTTCGTAAGTTACGCGACTTCGGGCGTGTCCTGTCTGTCGATATCGACTGGCTCGTTTAGGATCTTGTCCGCTGCGTGGTCTTGATGTTCCCTCACACGGGTCTCATTGAAATCGGGCGCGAGCGCGCGGCGATTTTTCTCCGCCTCGGCCCGAACGGTGAGAATCTCCGTCAGCAACTCACGCTGATCGACCGGTTTGGCGACATAGCCATCAATGCCGAGGGAGAGGCACTTCTCGCGATCGCCAGCCATGGCATCGGCGGTCAGGGCGATCACGGGTATGTTGGACCAGTCCTTTTTCGATTGGCGAATTTTCGAGATTGCCTCACGCCCGTCCATCACCGGCATGTGCATATCGAGTAGAACGAGATTGAACGACTCCCGGCTGAGAAGGTCCAGGGCTTCCTGTCCATTCTCGGCTTCCGTTGTTGTTGCGCCAAGCGGCTCCAAGAACAATCTTGCGACTCGTCGATTTACCTTATTGTCGTCAACGACAAGCACCTTGAGACCGGTCATCGCACGATCAGATTTTTCGGGCACTCGGGTTTCGCCGCTGTCTTCAGTCAGATCGATTTCGCCAGAGTTGGAACGCTCGTCACTTTCTGAATCCACCAGCACCAGGGCAGGAGTCTCGTTCACCGGCGTCGTCTGGGTGTCGCCCGCTATAACGTTGGCCATGAAGGTCATTGTAAAAACCGAACCCCGTCCCGGCTCACTCACCACGGTGACGTCGCCTCCCATCATCCGTGCCAAACGCCGCGAAATGGCAAGGCCGAGCCCTGTTCCGCCAAAGCGCCGTGTCGTCGATGCATCGGCCTGGGAAAAGCTGTCAAACAAGATGTCTTGTTGCTCGCGCTCGATACCGATCCCGGTGTCCGAGACATGAATCGTAAATTCACGTCGTCCGCCCGCCCTCGGAGCCGGATCGCATTTCACGGCAATGATGATACCGCCGCTTTGGGTGAACTTGATAGCATTCGAGACGAGATTCGAAACGCATTGTCTCACCCGCACAGGGTCTATTTCAGCATGGCTCGGCACACGTGGGTCTATGACCAGCTTCAAGAAGAGGTCCTTTTCCTTGGCCGCGGGGTGATAGAAGCGGTGGATGCGCGAGAGGCGATGGCGGATATCGACGGATATGGGGCTGAGTTCCAACCGCCGCGCTTCGATTTTTGATAGGTCGAGCACGTCGTTGAGGATTGTCATCAATGATCGAGAGCTATCGAGGATTGTATCGACCATTTCCGTTTCTTCGGGACTTAACGGACGTGTTCGGAGCACTTGGGCCATTCCGAGAATACCATTGAGCGGGGTGCGGATTTCGTGACTCATCGTAGCGAGGAACTCCGATTTTGCTGCATTAGCAGCCTCGGCATCTCGGCGGGCGCTCTCGACAGCCCGTTCTCTTTTTCTCAGCTCGCTCACATCCACGGTCAAACCGACAAGGTCGCCTGAGCTCAGTACAGTGTGGAAGACCTTCAAGTATCGGCCGCTTTGGCTGACGATCTCCATCGGCTTTGCATTACGAATAGCATTCAAGCAGTACGCCACGAGCGGCGCACGTTCCTGTTCGGACCGCTTGGGAAAAACGTCGGCAATTTCGTCGGCGATCGCCTTTTCAATCGGCGTTTGACGTTCGAGGCGCTCGTAGAGTGTTGGAATATGCATACGCGCCGCGGCGTTCGCATAGGCTAGGGTTAAGTCCGGTCGATAGATCGCAAGTCCATTCTCCAGCCGGTCGGCGGCTTCTAAGAATTGCTTGGTCCGCAGTTTGCCCATGGTACAGCCCTCGATTAGCGTTTAGGACTGACGCTAAAGCGTTGTGTTTCGGTAAAGTTGGCTGGGATAGATCAACGCATTGAGGCGTGCTGAATTCTCAGATCGACCGGTTGACGTGGCACGTCAGAACCGTTAGGTCCGCCGCTTCGGATTTACTCGACTTTGCGCGAAGAGAGATATCGATGTCACGGACATGCGAATTGACAGGCACCCGGCCTATTGTCGGGCACAATGTCAGCCACTCGAACATCAAAACAAAGCGGCGGTTCCTGCCCAATCTTCTAGATGTTCGCCTGCACTCAGAAGCGCTGGATCAGACCTTCCGTCTGCGCATTGCCGCCAAAGCGCTCCGCACGGTCGATAAACTCGGTGGTCTCGACGCATTCCTCGCAAAAGCGAAATCCGACATGCTCTCTCCGCGGGCCGCGAAGATTAAGCGCGATATCGAGAAGAAATCGAACGCCTGATTGCGCGCGGTGACGATCCGCACTTAAGCGGCGTGCCAGGTACAGTTTGATCTGTCCGAACAAGTGGCGGCCCTTACAGCCGTTGATCGCTCTATCGTTGTCAGGAGGGTGCTTTGCGCGGCGCATTTGCCAAAACAGTTTTTGCCATGGCCGCTTTCCTATTTGCGGCGCTCGCCTGCTCCTCCCCAGAAGACGTACCGGCGAGTGAAAATGCTCAAGCGGAGAAAGAGGTCTCTGTCACAAGCCAGCTGGATGGACCCCATAGCCTTTTCCTGGGCGGGCGGATTTATACCGGTCTTGAGGATCCGCAGACGGTCCAAGCGGTCTTGGTTGGGCCGGACGGGCGCATCCGTGAAACGGGACGGCCTGATGAGTTGCGGGGGATGGCGCCTGCCACACTTCGAGAAGTGGATATTCAAGGCGCGACGATGTTCCCGGGCTTTGTTGACGGCCACGCCCATCTTCTCGGCATCGGTCAGCGGGAACTGACACTCAATCTATCTGGCACCGGGTCGCTCGATTCTCTCGTTCGAACAGTGGCGCGTGAAACCCGGCGACTTGACGATGGGCAGATATTGTTTGGCAGGGGGTGGATCGAGACCGACTGGCCGGAAGGGCGGATGCCGGGCGTGATCGATCTCGACCGGGTCTCGCCCGACAATCCTGTCATTCTTATTCGCGCGGATGGCCACGCCCTTGTCGCCAACTCCGCCGCGATCGCGGCCGCGGGGATTGATGATGACACGCCCAATCCCGACGGCGGACGGATCGAGCGTGACGCTGAAGGCGCTGCAACAGGCATTTTCATAGATAATGCCATGGAGCCCCTTGAGGCGCTTGTCGGATCGCCGAGCAGGGCTGAGCGGGAAACTGCGCTCGCCGTTGGTGCAGACGTGTACGCGTCTAGGGGGTGGACGGGTCTTCACAATATGTCGGTAGCCCCCCGGGATGCCCGCTTGATGCATGGGTTGGACGAGGAGAACCGGCTTCCCATCCGTATCCACAATGCTTTTTCGCCTACAACGCGCGGATTGGAGATTGCCGAGGCGCGGCGATACGAGACGGACACAATCCAGAACCGGGCCATCAAAATCTATATGGATGGCGCGCTCGGGAGCCGCGGTGCGCTGCTTTTCAAGCCTTATGCAGACCAACCGGATACAAGCGGCCTGGCCCTTCGCGTACGGGAACACACGGTCGCGCTGTTACAGCAGGCCGCTGAGGCGGACATCCAGATTGCGTTCCACGCCATCGGCGACAGGGCCAATGCCGCGGCGCTCGACTGGATGATCGAAGCTCTTGGCTCGCCGGAGGCGGTTAAGGACGCGCGTTGGCGGGTCGAACACGCGCAAATTCTGGCTGAGCCGGATATAGCGCGGTTCGGCGATTATGGGATCATCGCGTCTATGCAGCCTTCGCACGCTATTGGGGACTTGAAGTTTGCGCCCGACCGGCTCGGTCTCACCCGTCTTGAGGGCGCTTATGCGTGGAATAGCCTGCTGCAAGCGGGCGCGATCGTCGTAGGGGGTTCGGATGCGCCCGTGGAAGTCGGATCGCCGACGATCGAATTTTATGCTGCGACCGTGCGTCAAACGATCGACGGTCAGTCTGGGGAGGGCTGGCATCCCGAAGAAGCTGTCACGCGGGCCGAAGCCCTGCGGATGCTCACATGGGCGCCCGCGTATGCGGCTTTTCAGGAAAATGACCTTGGAACAATACAGCCCGGGAAGTTGGCAGACTTCAGCGTGTTTGATCGTGATCTGATGCGGATCCCTGGAGATCAAATACTCGAAACCCAGCCCGTTATGACGGTTGTGGGAGGCGAAATCGTATGGCGTGTCGACTGATCGCCGCGTTAGCCTTGCAGTGAGCCCGCGCTTGCGATAATGACCCGCCTTCGAAACGGCGGGCATTTCCCGCGCGTGTCAGGTGGTCACCGACCGAGAGCGGCGGACCTCAGGACGAAAGGAATGATGATGTCTGATAATCTAGAACTGACTGTCGACGTGCGTGAGCGGATCGGCAAGGGGGGTGCCCGCGAGGCTCGCCGGCTTGGTTTTGTGCCAGGCGTACTTTATGGCGGCGATGTTGACCCAGTCGCTATCTCCCTAAAGAGAAATGAGCTTATGAAAGCGATCAACAGTGGGAAGTTCAAAGGCAATACGGTTACGTTGATCCATAAAGGTGAGCGCCAATTGGTGATCCCCCAGGATATCCAGTTTCACCCGGTCAATGACCAACCGATGCACGTCGACCTCTACCGTGTGAAGGCCGATCAGATCATTACGGTCGAGGTGCCGGTCCGGTTCGTCGGCGAAGAGGCATCACCTGGCTTGCGTAAGGGCGGTACACTTAACGTTGTTCGGTTTGCGGTGGAACTCAACGTGGCGGCCAATGCGATTCCGGAAAGTCTGGAAGCCGATGTTTCAAAACTCGAGATCGGCGACAATGTAAAGATTTCTGATATTACGCTTCCGGAGGGTGCCGCGCCCGCCATCGCCGATCGTGATTTCACGATCGCGACAATCGCTGGTCGCGCGGCCTCAACCGCCGCTGCAACCGACGGCGAAGACGAAGCCGAGGCGGGTGAGGAAGAGGCTGAAGGCGACGACGGTTGATTCCAACCGCGATCCGCGGCCTTTGGCAGAAGATTTGGCCAGAGGCGCGCGGTCCCGCAGCAAATGGAGAGGGGCCTTTGCAGATCCTTGTGGGTCAAGGCAATCCCGGTCCGAAATATGCCGGCAACCGGCATAATTTCGGGTTCATGGTCCTTAATGAGATTGCTGATCGCTATGGTTTCGGCAATTGGCGCGAGAAGTTCGAGGCCCAGACTTGCGAAGGGTTTATCGATACACCTGGTGGACGTGTGCGAACGCTGCTCCTGAAGCCGCAGACTTTTTACAATGAGACTGGCCGGTCGATGGCCGCTGCCTGCAAATTTTTCAAAGCGGCCGCGGAAGACGTCACGGTCTTCCACGATGAGATCGATCTCGCGCCGGGCCGCATGCGCGTGAAGCAGGGGGGTGGGCATTCTGGAAACAACGGCATCCGGTCGGCGATCGCGCATCTGGGTTCGGATTTCCGGCGTATCCGGCTTGGCGTTGGTCACCCGGGCGACAAATCCAAAGTGATGCCTTATGTTCTGGCCGATTTTCCCAAGGCCGAACAGGCATGGGTCGATGCTCAAAAAGACGCGATTGTTCGTGCGCTACCGTTCTTGCTGACCGGACAGGATGAGCGGTTTCAAACCGAGGTCATGCGCTTGGCGCCCGCGCCGAAGCATGACCCGAAGCAATCAAAGCCAACTTAATCGAGACTATTCCGTATCGTTGATGATTGGGCCCGGCTCAAGAATTGGCGCCGGTAAGAGGTTCGATGGGACAGTTCCGGCAGGACATACATTTATCCCGAATTCGGCGTTCGCGATTGCTGGACCGCGCGGAAGCGGTTGGGACCGGTTCAAATAACTCAAGTAAAAGAGCGCAGCGATTCCCGCGAGAACGGCTGGAATGAGCCATTCGATGTCATTGGTCTGGTCAGCCTCGAGGGCTGGCGGTTGTTCCGGTTTGCGCGGAGTTGTAGCCGCTGCGGCCACTGGGCGCGCGGTCGCAGGTGCCGGTGCTGCAGTTGCAGGGCCTTGTCCAATGGCGCTCGCGGTTAAAGCGGCCGCGCCGGCTGCCGCAGGTGCCGGGGCTGGTTTTGCGGCCCGCTTCTTTTCACGCAGGGCATCTGCATGCAGGGCGAGTGGGTCTGTCGGGTGCTCGCTGAGCCAGGCGGTTTTCGCGTCCTCGTCCTTATTCGGAATATCGATCCAGGCCCGCAGATCTTTGCGGCCATCCCGGCGGCCGAGTTCCTCAACGGTGAGATACCAGCCCTCAACCGCGTTTCGCGGTGTGAAACCCGAAATGTCGAAGCGTTTATGATTGCGGAACGGTTCGTAGGGGACGGTCTTATCGAGGGCCGCTTCCACGAGCATGCCGGATCTCGAATGACCGACCGAGGCGGCGGCGCGCACCCAGTCTGATTGCACGGCATCCTTTGACCAAAGGATCAGCATGGACTGCGATTTCAAGGCATCCCGCGCGTCCTTATCGTCGAATGTGGGTTTCTCGCCGGCTTTATTGAACCGTACCTTGAACTTCAGTGCGCGAAGTCGCCGGGCGACCAGCGCCGCCGTATCCTTGTCTTCGTTCGCGTAGACGAGAAAAACGTCGTAAGCCATTGAGCACATTCCCTGCACAGCTTGTCGCTTATAAGCGCCATTAGCTTAACGTCTCGTCTGCGCACGAGAAGTCGATTCCGCCAAAAGGCGACATTTCCCACCTGTTCTTCGCTGGTGAATCCTATATGAGCGTGGCCTTCGAACGCGTCAAAGGAGCGGAAGAATGGGTTTCAAGTGCGGAATTGTGGGCTTGCCAAACGTCGGTAAGTCGACCCTGTTCAACGCATTGACGAGAACCGCGGCCGCCCAGGCAGCGAATTATCCCTTCTGCACAATTGAGCCCAATGTCGGTGAAGTTGCTGTTCCTGAGCCTCGGCTGAAAGCGCTGGCAGAGATCGCCGCATCCAAAGAGGTCATACCCGCCCGGATGAACTTCGTGGACATTGCGGGCCTCGTAGAGGGCGCTTCCAAGGGGGAGGGGCTTGGGAACCAGTTTCTGGCCAATATCCGCGAGACGGATGCGATTGTTTATGTGCTGCGCTGTTTCGAAGATGATGACATCACCCATGTGAGCGGCCGGATCGATCCGATAGCTGACCTTGAAACGGTCGAAACGGAGCTGATGCTGGCCGACCTGGAGAGTCTCGAAAAACGCCGGGCCAATTTGGTCAAAAAGGCAAACTCCGGTGACAAAGAAGCCAAATCCCAGATCGCCTTGCTGGAGTTGGCCTTGGAACAGCTTAATGCCGGCCAGCCGGCGCGGCGCGCCGAGGTCGGAGACGACGATCTGAAGGCCTGGCGTATGCTGCAGCTACTGACGGCGAAGCCCGTTTTGTTCATCGCTAATGTGGGTGAGGATGAAGCTGCGTCGGGGAACGCTTACTCAGAGCGCGTTGTGGCGCGCGCTGAAGAAGAAGGGGCGGCCTGCGTCGTGATCTCGGCGCAGATAGAAGCGGAGCTTGCCCAACTGGATGATGAAGAACAGGCGGAATTCCTGGACTCGCTTGGTCTAGAGGAGCCGGGGCTCTCCCGTCTTATTCATGCGGGATACGATCTCTTGGGCCTCCAAACCTATTTCACGGCGGGCCCGAAGGAGTCGCGCGCCTGGACCATTCAAAAGGGTTGGACGGCGCCGCAGGCGGCTGGTGTTATTCACGGGGACTTCGAAAAAGGATTTATCCGCGCTGAGACAATTGCCTATGATGATTACGTGGCCTGCAAAGGCGAACAGGGCGCAAAAGAAGCGGGCAAGATGCGGGCTGAGGGCCGGGACTATGTCGTGAAGGATGGGGACGTTCTTCATTTCCGCTTTAACGTATAGCCAGGGAAGCCTATACAAGCCGATATGTTCTTGTTATGTTCGTTCCTGATTTTTGAGAATCAGGGTAGCGATCGACCATGGAAACGCTTGTTCAGATCGGGACGGTCGGTCTCGACGCCATCCACTTATTTCTGATCGGTTTGATCCTCGCTCTCTTAGGGGGCGGGGCGTGGCTTCGGGACCAGCTGCTTCGCACACGCGAGACACTCGAGCGGGATCAGCTGGGTCTCGAAGAGGCGCGAGCGGAGATCGAGAAATATGAGCACCGCTTGGAAGTCCAAAGGCAGGCGGCCGAAATAGCAAAGCTAGATCTCGCACGGGCTGAAGCGCGAAGCGAGGAAGAAGACAAACGATTTGCCGATCTAGCCCAGGGTGTTCTGCGCCAAGCAAACGCCCAGTTTCTGCAGCTAGCGAACGAGACATTTGAAAAGCACAAGACCGGTGCCGAAGGCCAATTGAAGGCCATGATGCAGCCGATCGGAAAGAATTTTGAAGATTTCCGCAAACGGGTCGAGGCAATCGAGAAGGTGCGCGCCGAGGACAAATCAGCGATCCAGGCCCAGGTGAAAGCCATCGGCGAAAGTCTCCATCGGAACACGACCGAGACTGGCAAGCTCGTGAATGCCCTCACGGCACCGAAAGGTGGGGGTCGATGGGGGGAGATGACACTTCGCAATGTGATGGAGCAGGCCGGGCTGTCGGGCCATTGCGATTTCAATGAACAAGTCAATGATCAGACCGAAGAGGGGCGCCAGAGACCGGATGCCGTTATCCACTTGCCGGGCGAGCGCCAAATCGTTGTCGATTCAAAAGTTTCTCTCGACGCCTATTTGGCAGCCTCCTCGGTAGACGACCCCGAAACGCGGCGTGCTCACCTGAAGTCCCATGCTGACAGCGTAAAGCGACACATCGATACCCTCGCCTCAAAACGCTATCAGTCGAACCTCGATGCGCGGGTGGACTTTGTTGCCATGTTCATCCCAGGCGAGAACTTTTTCGCCGCCGCGCTCGAATATGCCCCGGACCTATTGGACCGTGCCTACGCCCGGAATGTGATTGTGACGACGCCCTCAACCCTGATCGGCCTTGCAAAGACGGTGGCCTATGTCTGGCGCCAGGAGAAGATGACCGAGAACGCCCGAGAGGCGGCGAAACTTGGCGAGCAACTCTACGAACGCATGGCGGTCCTGGCGGGGCACATTGAGAAACTGGGCAAGTCGCTCAACGGGGCTGTCGACCACTACAACAAGATGAGTGTTTCGCTGGATAAGCGCGTCCTGCCGACGATGCGGCGGTTCGAGGAGTTATCCATAGCTCCGCCAGACAAGTCTGTGGGTGAACCAGCAAAAATCGAAGCCCGCGCGGACACGTCACCGAGGTTTTTGGAGCTCGATTTCGATAGCGACGCCGCCTGATGCGGACCGCGGCCCAAATACATTGAAGTTTCAACACGGCAGGCTTATTTTGCCGCCATGGCTAAACGCGAAATTCTCACCGTGCCGGATCCGCGGCTGAAAACTGTCTCTAAGCCTGTGGAAGGTGGCGTGACGGACGAGCACCGCGCACTGATGGATGATATGCTGGAGACCATGTACGATGCGCCAGGCATTGGACTGGCTGCAATCCAAGTCGGCGTGCCGCTCCGGATCATCGTCATGGATCTGAGCGAGGATGAGACGCCCCATCCCCGCTATTTCGTGAACCCCGAAATTCTTGAAACCGTGGATGAGACAAAGCCCTATGAAGAGGGCTGCTTATCGGTGCCAGACATTTTCGATGAGGTCGAACGGTCCGTACGTTGCCGCCTTCGGTATCTCGATTACGACGGAAATCCAGTCGAGGAATGGGCCGAAGGGCTCTATGCCGTGTGCATCCAGCATGAAATGGATCACTTGGAAGGCACGCTGTTCATCGACCACTTGTCTCGACTGAAGCGTCAACGCGCCATCGACAAGGTGAAGAAAGCGAAACGACAGCAGGCCGCCTGATGCGGCTCGTTTTTATGGGGTCGCCCGGTTTCGCGGCAACAGTCCTGTCGCGGCTCATCGCGGATGGCACCCATGATATCGCATGCGTCTATTCCCAGCCGCCCCGACCTTCTGGCCGGGGGCGAAAATTGCGCCAAACGCCGGTCCATGAGCTCGCCGAAGGGGCCGGTCTGACCGTTCGGACCCCTAAGTCCCTTAAAAAGGCACCGGAGCAGGCTGAGTTTGCGGCGCTCGACGCGGACCTCGCGATTGTTGTGGCCTATGGGCTGATCCTGCCGCAACCTATCCTGGATGCGCCAACGCATGGCTGCATAAACCTTCACGCCTCCTTGCTGCCCCGGTGGCGCGGCGCGGCGCCAATCCAAAGGGCGATAATGGCGGGCGATACCAAGACCGGTGTCCAGGCCATGGTCATGGAAGCCGGCCTGGACACAGGACCCGTTCTTGCGACGCGCGAAACCGATATCAAGCCGGACGACACGGCTGGCTCCCTCCATGATCGCTTGGCCGCGCTGGGGGCCGAGCTCATTCCTGAGGTCCTGGCGGATTTATCAGCCGGTCGGCTGACGCCCGAGGCTCAGGCAGACGAAGGGATGACCTACGCGGCGAAACTGACACCAGAAGACCAGGTGATCGACTGGACGCGGCCAGCCGCGGAAATCGATGCGCAGATCAGAGGATTGGCGCCCGCGCCCGGCGCCTATTGCCATTGGAGGCCAGAGGCGGTGCTTCCTGAAGAACGCTTAAAGCTCTTGATGAGCGAGGTTGCCGATGGGCAGGGCACCGCTGGGACTGTGCTCGATGATCAATTGACGATCGCCTGCGGCGACGGTGCGATCCGCATACTACGGCTTCAGCGGGCCGGGAGGGGGCCCGTGGAGGCGGGCGATTTTCTGCGTGGAACACAGATCCCCGCTGGAACGACCCTGACTTGATGTCTGACAAGCCGCCCCTTCAGCGATATCTCATTTGGGTTGAGTATCATGGCGGTCCGTTTGCCGGTTGGCAGAGACAGGACCACGCCCCCACAGTTCAGGGCTGCCTTGAGACCGCGGCGGCGGCCTTGAATGGCGCACCGGTGACGGTCTTCGGTGCCGGCCGGACTGATGCCGGCGTCCATGCCGAGCGGCAGGCGGCGCACCTTGACCTACGCGCCGATATTCCTGGCCGGAAGATTGCCGATGCTCTGAACTACCATCTCCGGCCACACCCGATTTGTGTGCTGTCAGCGCATCCAGTATCGGATACGTTCCACGCCCGTTTTTCAGCGACGGCGCGTTATTATCGCTATGACATCGTCAATCGCCGCGCGGATCTGGCGCTTTCGCGCGGGCTTGCTTGGCGTGTTGCGACAGAATTGGATGCTGGGGCGATGGCAGCCGGCGCGGAAGATCTGATTGGCGAGCATGATTTTTCGACCTTTCGCGATGCGCAGTGCCAGGCAGCCAGTCCCGAAAAGACGCTCGATACTTTGACGGTCCAGCGCCTCGGCGCGCAAATTGTCATCCACTGTTCGGCCCGATCATTCTTACACCGGCAGGTGCGGTCCATGGTGGGCTCACTCGTTGAGGTGGGGCGGGGGGTCCGCTCGCCGGATTGGATCGGTGCTATACTCGCCAAACGTGACCGCGCAGCCTGCGGGCCCGTTGCGCCGGCAGATGGCCTTTATCTTGTTGGCGTTGATTACCCTGACCCTTAACCGAGGAGCCTTGAGCCATGCCGAAGATCGATCCATCCGCCGTGCCGGTGATTACGGGCACTGGGTATCCGCCGCCCCATGATGCGCCCTGCCGCGCCAGGGAATATCAGTTTCTCGGATTGGCGGGTGGTCTATCGCAGTTCGGCGTCAATCTCGTGCGTCTGAAACCGGGTGTTTGGTCTGGCCAGCGGCACTGGCACACGCATGAAGACGAATTCGTCTGGGTTCTGGAGGGGCAAGCAACACTCGTGACAGATGAGGGCGCCGTCCAAATGGGTCCGGGGGATTGTGCGGCTTTCCCGGCTGGGGACGAAAACGGGCATCATTTCCAGAATGATGGCCCGGATGATGCGCTGTTGCTCACCATCGGCACGCGGTCAGACGAGGATGGGTGCCGGTACCCAGACATAGATATGGTGGCCCATCCGGGACGCTATAAGAATCCGGGGCGGTCATTTACGCGCCGAGATGGGTCGCCTGTTGCGCCAGATGACCCAACGGTTCCGTTAGCTCGCGGCGAGGAACCAGACTGAGACAGCATTTGCGGACATGTGCGCGACAATCGGGGCGGACATCGATCCACTCGCAATGCGGAGCCAGCCGAGGACCAGGCCGGACAGGAAGACCGAGGCCAGGCCAAGCGGCGAGTATTGCACATGGAGGGCGGTGAAGCCGGCGGTTGTGATAAGGACGGCGAGGCGCGGATCGATGCCGCGTCCGATCAGGCAGCCAATGGCGATGCCGCGGAAGCCGATCTCTTCGACGAGCGGCGCCACGACCACGACATACATGATCATGGATAGGCTAATGGATGATTGGCTGAAGAAGCCTCTGTCGATATCTTCGCGGTAGGCCCAATTGGCGTCGCCTCCACCGAAAAGTGAGCCGATCAAAACGCCTGATCCGATCAGAACGGCCGGACCCACAAGGGCGCTCGCGCCGAGCCAATTGGATGTTGTATCGAGGTTTCCTGCAAATGGAGTGCCTGTCGTGAAGGCCGACCAGCGCATGATCCGCATGAGCACGACGGCTTGAACGAGCGTCAACAGGCGCCATTGGACGGTGTAGTCACTCGTCGTCGAGCCGGAAAATGTCTCGGCGAGGCCCGGCACGATTGTGATCAGGACGAGGAAAATGATCTGGGCATAAAGGAGCGGGGCGATGACGCTCCAATACAGGGCATGCAGGGGGTGGGGCGCGAGCTGGCCCTCGATTGAGGTGGCCGTCAATTGAGGCCGACCTTGGCGAGGGCCGTGGCCTGGCGGCTGGCCACGGAAGCCTCGCTAAAGCCCTCAAGGCTCTCTTCGAAGAGCCTATGGAAGTTGAGCTCAGCGCCGAGGCGAAGATAAGCCGCGCCGAGGCCGATGGCCGCGCGGTCCATGAAGACGAATTCGCGAGGGATTTTCACCGGGCCTTTTTCCTTCAGCATCTTGCGCACCTGAAAGGCTTCGCGGCGACCATATTCGCCTGGGGTGATGCCGTCAGCAATCGTCCGCACCCGGTCATCCAGGATGGGGCCATAGATGAAGCGGGCCCAGACATTCAAGACCTCCACGAGGTCGCGGGAGAGATTCTCAAACCCCCAGGTTTCATAGGCGGCATAGGCGGCATCGAAATCATCCGCACGCATCGCCTTATAGAGGTCGACGACCCCTTGGACGAAGGATGCCGGGAATATTCTGATACATCCGAAATCGAGGAGGTTCACGCCTTGGCCGCCGTCGACAAGTTGATAATTTCCAAGGTGGGGGTCACCATGTATCACGCCATAGGCGTTCATGGGCCCCCACCAGGTCCAGAAAAGCATCTCTGCGATACGGTTCCGGGTCTCCTGCGGGGCGCCTTCGAAAGCGTTCAGCGGATCCCCAGATAGCCAGCTCATGGTGAGGAGCCGGCTGGTGGATACGTCTGCCATGGGCGCTGGGACGGTGATGAAGTCTTTCTCGGCGAGCATGATACCGTAAAGGCGCATGGCCTTGGCTTCCCGCTCATAGTCGAGCTCTTCCCGGAGGCGGTCTGAGATCTCGTCCACCATCGCCGTCGGATCGATGGAGCCGTCAAGGCGTTTGAAGACGCCGAGCAGGGTTTTCAGCTGGCCGACATCACTTTCGACCGCGCTCGACATTTCAGGGTATTGGAGCTTACACGCGACTTGCTCGCCGGTTGCGAGGGTCGCCTTATGGACTTGCCCAAGGGAGGCGGCATGGGCCGCGTCGCGGCCGAACTCGGTGAACTTCTCTTGCCAGTCCGCGCCGAGTTCTGCGCGCATACGGCGTTTGACAAATGGCCAACCCATGGCCGGTGCCTGGGCCTGTAATTGGGTCAGCTCAGCGGCGTATTCTGGCGGCAGAAAGTCAGGGATGGTGGACAGCATCTGGGCGACCTTCATGAGCGGTCCCTTGGTTTTTCCAAGCGCTTCGGCTAGGGCCCGGGCGGCCTGTTCATCGCCGCTGTCACCACCAAACAGCCGACTGGCGCCGATTGAGAGCGCTGCACCGGACAGGTTTGCCCCGACACGCGCTGTTCGTGTCAGCCGGCCGGAGAGGCGATTTCGTTCGGGATCGAAGGGTTCAGACATGGACGTCCACATGGAGATTATTGGGGTTGCTTAGCAGACATAGGCCGCGCCGCGCACGTTTTCAGTGACATGGGGGCAAACGCCGCGCTAATCGGGTGCGATGAAAAGACTTCGGACACGATTTGCCCCATCGCCGACGGGCTTCTTGCATCTGGGGCATGCTGCATCAGCCTTCACCGTCTGGGATTTCGCCGCATCGAATGATGCCGAGGTCGTCTTGAGGATAGAAGATGTCGATCAGACGCGATGCCGGCCAGAATTTGAAGCGGGTATCCTCGCCGACCTGTCGTGGCTTGGCCTCAAATGGCCTGAGCCCGTACGCCGACAATCGGACCATTTCGATGACTATGCACGCGTCTTTGGAAGCCTGGGCGAGCGTGGTCTGATTTATCGGTGTTTTCGTACGCGCAAAGAAGTCATGGCAGACGTCGCCCGCGCGCCACACGGATCACCAGAAGCATTTTTTGGGACTCCTCTAGGGGAAGACGAAGAGGCCGCACGCGTCGAGGCGGGCGATCCCTTCGCCTGGCGCCTTTCCCTTGCGAGGGCTCGAGACGAATTGGGCAGCGCTTATGATCGTCTGGGTTTTGAAGAGCTTGAGGAGGGCGGCCACCGCTTCGTCAGGGCTGAACCTGAAGCGTTTGGCGACGTTGTGATCGCCCGAAAAGACACGCCGGCCTCATATCATTTGTCATCTTGCCATGATGATACCCTACAGGGTGTCACGCACATTGTTCGCGGCGAGGACTTATTCGCCTCGACATCTGTTCACGTTCTCTTGCAGGCGCTTATGGGGTGGCCGACGCCGATTTATCGGCATCATCGGCTCCTGACCGGTGAGGATGGAAAACGGTTGTCCAAACGCGACAAGTCCACATCGCTTCGCTCAATGCGCGCGGCAGGGATCATCCCGGACGAGATTCGCCAACGTACAGGCGCCCCCCTTTGAGTGCGGCTATCGAGGCAACGGAGCGCCCGGTTAACGCCTGGCAAGGCCCTGCGCTTTTAGTGGCTGGCGCCATGGCCATTGGGTTTGCACCCATCGGTCTTCGATTGGGTCTCGATACGATGGGACCGCAAGCCATTGCTTTCTGGCGATACATTTTCGCGACGCCCATGATCTTGGCCGTATTGTGTATCGTCCATCGTCGCCGGCCCTTTTTGCCCAATCGATATGTCATCATGGCGGGCACATTCTTCGCCCTCGATATCGCCCTGTGGCATTGGGGCCTGACGCTGACCACGGTCGCGAACGCCACCTTCATTGTAAACCTTGGGAACATCATGGTTGGGCTGGTGGCGTGGTTTGTCTTGAAAGACCGCCCGACCAAATTCTGGTTCCTCGCCATCGCGGTTGCACTCGTCGGCGCTGCCCTTTTGACACTCGGCGGCGGGGAGGGGGGTAAAACGGATATACGGGGCGATGCGCTCGCCTTCGGCGCAGCCATTTTGGTTTCGGGCTATATGATTTGTGCGAAGCTCGCCCGAGAAGACTTATCCGCGCTTGACGTCCTGTTCTGGCTCACGGTGACGGAGGCCATTGTGAGTGGCCTCGTCACATTCGTGTCAGGCGAGACTTTCATCCCCAATGATCCGGCGGGATGGCGGGCGCCGTTGCTTCTTGCAATTGTGGTCCAGCTGATGGGGCAGGGTCTGATCATTGCCGGATTGGGCCGGACACCGGCCGGGATTGCGGGCGTTTTGGTCCTGATCCAGCCTGTTACGGCCGCGGCTGTCTCTTGGGTTATATTTGACGAGGCTCTACTGGCGATACAGGTCTTGGGGGCTGCTTTGATTATCGCGGGCGTCCTCCTGTCACAAAGGAAGCCGCGGCGGGCAAAACTGTCATGAATGGCGGATAGACACCGCCGTCACAAACCAAAAGGAAATCACACCATGCTGCGGCGCGCCCCGGTTATCCTGTTTACTGCTTTGTCCTTAGGCCTGACGGCTTGCGAGAGTAATCTTTTTGAGGGCGGTTTCTCACGCTTCGATGAGCCCGTGCGCGAGGCCGTGACGGTCGGCCAATCGGTTGATAGTTATTATGGCGCTGCAGCTGAGCGGGTCGCGGTGAAATCGGCGAGGACCAAGCCCGGCGCAGCCAAAAACGTCATTCTCTTTATTGGTGACGGCATGGGCGTCTCAACGGTGACCGCGGCGCGCATCCATGCCGGCCAGCTGGCAGGGGTCGATGGCGAAAGCTATCAGCTCGCTATGGAGACGCTTCCCTATGCGGCCTTGGTGAAGACCTACTCTCACGATGCTCAGGTGTCGGACAGCGCCGCAACAGCGACCGCGATGGTCGCAGGTGTGAAATCCCCGGCTCGGACCGTCGGCGTCACGCAAACGGCGCGCTTTGGAAATTGTAATAGCGGCGCGGGAGCTGGCACAGATACGATTTTTGAGCTTGCCGAGAATGCCGGGCTCGCCACGGGGGTCGTCTCGACCGCGCGGTTGACCCACGCAACGCCGGCCTCGACCTTTGCAGAAAGTGTCGACCGGAACTGGGAAAATGACACCACCATTCCAATGGGGGCGACGTGCAAGGACATCGCCCAGCAGTTTATTGATTGGTCTGCGGGGGATCATTTCGAGATCGCACTCGGCGGAGGTCGGGGCCACTTCCTCGCGTCTACAGACATTGATCCTGAAACAGATCAGCCAGGCCTGCGGGCTGACGGCAAAAATCTCGCGGCTGCTTGGGAATTGAAATCTGAGGATCACGTCACCGTCTATAACCGTGCCGGGTTTGAGGCCGCGCTGACCGATCCCGACGCCAAGATCCTCGGTCTGTTTGAGCCGAGTCATATGCAGTATGAGCTGGACCGGGATGAGAGCGCTTCGGGCGAACCCTCAATTGTTGACATGACCCGCGCTGCCATTGACCGGTTGTCGCGCCATGAAGAGGGCTACGTGTTGATGGTTGAGGCTGGGCGGATCGACCACGCGCACCACGGCACCAATGCTGCGAGGGCCCTGACAGATACGGTCGTATTCGACCAAGCAGTAGCCGCGGCGCTCGAAATGACCGATCCGGAAGAGACATTGATCATCGTCACCGCAGACCATTCGCACACCCTTACGATCCAAGGGTATCAGCCGCGCAATACGCCGATCTTGGGCAAGGTTGTCGGCCCGTTTGGCTCACCGCTGCGTTTGCTTGACGGAAAACCGTACACAACGCTGAGTTATGCGAATGGTGGATCGGCCTGCACGCCGGCGGAGGGAAAGCCCTGTGAACGTGCGGATCTGACCGATGTCGATACAACAGACCGCAATTTTCGACAGCAGGTCCTCCTGCCGCGCGCGTCTGAAACCCATGCGGGAGAGGATGTGCCGCTCTTTGCGTTAGGCCCTGGCGCGGAAATGCTGACCGGCGTGATTGAGCAACATGACATCTTCCACGTCATGGGGCATGCCACCGGTTTGGTAGAATAAGGTGTCAACGCGGGCGGTGGTCGGTGCCTTTGCCGGCCGTGATGAAGATGGCCGTGGCCTCTGCTGAGACATCTGCGGTGTGCCAAATGCCCGGAGGGTTGACGGCGTACTCGCCGGGATTGAGCAGGATCTCGACATGGCGTCCGTCCGCGAGTTCCTGGATAAGGACGATTTTGCCGGCCGTACAGAGGACGATCTCGGCGCCCTCGGGATGCATTTCCCAGCTGTCCCAGCTGGCAGAGAACGTGTGTTGGGAGACAAGGCGCCCTTCCGCGCCATCGCTCTCGTGGCGTGCGCCGTAGTCGCCATACCAGGCCATGTCGCCGCTAAATAAGGGTTCGACACTCGCAGTTGCGCCAAGACCGAGATGGACCGGGTGTTTGGAAAGTTTGTGAGCGGACATTTTGGACCTCCAGATCGTACTTAAGGGCTCAGGGTAAGAATTGCATGCGTTTCGGGAGCCGGTCCTGGTCGGCGCTGGCTTGTCGGGCGAGGGCGCGGCGCACCGGCCCAACCTGGTTCGCGGCCATCAGGGCGAGACCGCGCAATGGCTTCAAAAGCGCATTGTCATTCGAGTAGATCCGATCAATCGCATCCATCGTGAGCGCGGTTGTATTCGCATCAAACCGGCGCCAGGCCTGGTAGGTCTCAAGAGATTGGAGGCTGCCAATATCAAGACCGACATGATCGGCCTCTTCGAGCACTTCGATGAGAGCGGCCACATCTTTAAAGCCGAGGTTAAGGCCTTGTCCGGCGAGCGGATTGATTCGCCGGGCGGCGTCCCCGACGAGGGCGACGCGGGGGGCGACCATGCGGTCTGCAATCTGTAGGATAAGAGGATAGGCGATGGCTTTGCCTTCGAGTGCCATGTCTCCAGCGAAATCTGCGAAACGACTGTTGAGCTCGGCCTCAATGTCGCTGACGGGCAGGGCGGCTAAAGCCTCGGCCGCACCGCGTTTCATATACCAGGCGAGGTTCGCCCGGTCGCCGGAGAGGGGCAGCGTCGCGAACGGGCCTTCGGGTGTGAACAATTGCCTGGCGATGCCCCCATGGGGCCGCGAGAGAGAAACATTGGCTGCGAAGACGGATTTGTCGTAGGCGCGCCCTTCGGTCCGAATGCCGGCCGCTTGTCGAACGGGGGATTTCAATCCATCGCAGCCGACGAGCAGGCGGGATTGGATGGTGGGGGCGTCTGCGAGCTGAATTTCGACGCCGCTGGAGGTCACATCCATACTTTGAAAGCGCGCGGCGTCTCGCCAGGTGAGGTTTTCGGTCTGGCCGAGGGCGGCATCAATCGTGGTCTGGAGCGCCGTGGCCTCAACCATGTAGCCGAGCGGGGTGCCGTCCGGCGTCTCTGTCAGGTCATCTGCCGAGAAGAGGGAGGACGGCGCGCCGAACCAGTGTCGACCGCCATCCGTCGCTTCAAGTCCATTGAGCGGAACGGCATCCTTAAGAAGTGCGCCCGTCAGGCCCGCATGCGTTAAGAGGGACCAGCTCCCCCGGACAATCGCGAAATTGCGGCCGTCGGGCCTTTTGCGATCCTCGGCGGTGCGTCCATCAATCAAGCATGTCGAAAAACCGGCCTGTGCACAAAGAAGGGCGAGGGTGCCACCGGTCGGGCCGGCGCCCACAATAGTAATGTCAGCCGCGTTCGGATCATCTAGACGTGTCATGGAGGCATTTAGAGGCTCGCACCTCGCCGGGTCCAGATGACATGGTTGCGCAGTCTCGGCTTTTATCCACAGCAGCGTTTATCCGCAGTGCGAAATTTTCTGCGTTTGATTTGCGATCTTTGCCCCCCGTTAAGGCTGTTGGGAAAGAGTAGGGCTGAGTGAAGACCCAAGTTCTGGAGACTGCCCATGGCAAGAGCGCGTGCTCTCGACACCGTTGCAATGGCTGATGATCGCGCCCAATCGGTGAGCGATCCGGTGCTGCGTATGTTGACCGGGGCGCTGTCGTTTGCCGTGGGGGTGTTCGTATGTGGTAGCGTCGGCTCCTATGCCCCGGCCGATCCAAGCTGGAATGCCGCGACCTCAAGCGAGGCGCAAAACCTGTTCGGAGCCGCCGGCGCGGTTTTTGCCGATCTCGCCCGGCAAAGCTTTGGATGGTCTGCCTGGACGGCGGGCCTCGCCGCAATGATTGGCGGCGCCATGCGCACGGTGCTCATTGGCCAACCGAAACTGAGCCGGTGGCTTTTGGGACTTCTCTTCGTGCCTTTGTCGGCCGCTTGTTTCGCGGCCTGGCCGGTACCGGCTTCCTGGCCGCTGAGCGCTGGCCTCGGCGGTGTTATCGGGGATGGTCTGCTTTATGCCCTAACGGTTCCGTTTGATGCTCTCATGCTGCCGGCCGCGCAATTGCTCGCAGGAATTGTGAGCGGTGTGGCGGCCGCCCTTTGTGCGACAACGGCGCTCGGGTTCGGCCGCCGGGATGCCCACCTCTTGCACCGCGCGGCTGCGCGGGAAAGCCTTCGAGCGGCCCGCAGTGCACGCCTGTTTGGCGGCCTCTTGTCGACGCTCATGGCGAAGCGAGAAAAGGCCGCGAACAGCGCGCAGGAACGCCGCATCGTCGTTGGGCCGCAACTGGATGACACGGCCGAAGCGCTTGAGGCTGACGACGGATACTATGATGAGGATGAGGCTGAGATGGCCGCTGAGAACCTCCCCGTATCGGCGTCAAAACGCGTCGTCCCAACGCCTGGGGCCGTCCGCCGCGCTGTGGCAAAGCCAAAGCCCATGCGTGTTCACAAGGGCGGTGTTCGCTCTGGCGCCCAATTGCCGCCAATAGACCTCCTGCAAGACCCGCCTGCGCGATCAAACGCGGTTGATGAGGACGCACTTCTCTCCCAAGCGGCGCGTTTGACAGAAGTTCTCATGGAATTCGGCGTGCGGGGCCGGATCATCGAGGTGCGCCCGGGACCAGTTGTGACTCTCTTCGAATTCGAGCCGGCCGCAGGCGTGAAGTCTGCCCGTGTGATTGCCCTCGCCGACGATATCGCCCGCTCGATGAGCGCCACGTCAGCACGGATCGCGGTTGTTCCGGGCAAGAATGCCATGGGGATCGAGCTGCCGAACGAGACACGCGAAACGGTTTATCTGAAAACCCTCCTTTCATCAGATTCCTATCGCAACGCGAAAGCCAGCTTGCCCATGGCGCTCGGCGAAGACATTGGCGGCGCGCCGACGGTCGTCGAACTCGCCAAAATGCCTCACTTGTTGATCGCCGGGACGACGGGATCCGGTAAGTCGGTGGGCGTGAACGCCATGATCTTATCGCTCATGTACCGTCTGTCACCGGAACAGTGCCGGTTCATCATGATCGACCCGAAAATGCTGGAGCTTTCTATCTACGAAGGTGTGCCGCATCTCTTGTCGCCCGTTGTGACGGATCCAAAACTCGCCGTGAACGCGCTGAAGTGGACCGTGCGGGAGATGGAAAGCCGCTACGAACTCATGTCGAAGGCGAACGTGCGGAACCTTGCCGGCTTCAACGCGAAAGCCGAGCAATATCGCCGTGAAGGCAAGGAGCTGACCCGGAAGGTTCAGACGGGCTTCGATGAGGACGGTAAGGCCATCTACGAGACCGAGGTGTTGCCCATCGACTCCCTGCCGAAGATCGTTGTCGTGATCGACGAGATGGCCGACTTGATGATGGTGGCCGGCAAAGAGATTGAGGGCTGTATTCAGCGCCTGGCCCAAATGGCTCGGGCCGCGGGCATTCACTTGATCACGGCCACCCAGCGCCCGTCGGTCGACGTGATCACGGGCACGATCAAGGCAAACTTCCCGACTCGGATCTCCTATATGGTGACGACGAAAATCGACTCGCGCACCATTCTGGGCGAGCAGGGCGCCGAACAATTGCTCGGCATGGGCGACCTGCTTTACCAGGCACCCGGTGGGAAGACGAAACGTCTCCACGGTCCGTTTGTATCTGACGAAGAGGTGGAGGCCGTGGTGGCCTGGCTGAAAGAGCAGGGCGAGCCGGACTACCAGGCCGACATTCTCGATGATCCGGACGATGGCGACACGAGCGCCGTGATGGACGCCATGCTCGGCACCTCTTCGGGCAGCGAGGAGGACGATCTATACGCCCAGGCCCTTGCCATCGTCATCCGCGATAAGCGTGCGTCGACCTCCTACCTGCAACGCCGACTGAAGATCGGCTACAACCGGGCGGCGACACTGATCGAGCAGCTTGAGGAAGAGGGCGTGATCTCCGCCGCAAACCATGCCGGCAAGCGCGAAATCCTAGCTCGACCGGACCCTTCCGCTGAATAGGTGAGGGGCTAGCCGTCGAGGTAGACCTCACCGTCCAGATCATCGAGGCGGGCTTGGAGATGGGCCCGGACATCCTGGACCGCCTGGTTATAGACCGCCGGCGCGATAGACTTCAGAACGAGCTCTAACAGGGCTTCGGCCCGGAACTCCGATAGGGCCTCATCGAACTCGCTGGCAAAATGGGCCTGGAGATCGCGGATCATCCGGGCCCTGGTTTCATCGCTGATGTTGAGGCGATCCATCCCATTCTCCTGTCAATACATAGCGCGCGGGGCCCGAAACTGGCCCGTCACAAAACTTTTGTGTTCAGCAACACCTGGATTCTATTGAATAAATTTGATGAATATCGAATAACAATAAATCTTTATTGAAAGGCATATAGGGCTTCCTACCTAGAACTCATCAGCCGAGCAAAATGAACCAAACGGCTGGTGAGAAAATCAACCCTAAAGTCTTGAAAGGACACCCCATGCACCCCCAAACACGCGCTGCCGCGCCCGCCAAGCCTGCCGCTACCCCGCCGGCCTATCCGGCTGAGGCCCGCCTGCCGCTTCGGGGGCCGGTGGTGATCCAGAAGCCGATTGTGACAGAGGCCCCGGCGAACGACCAGACCAATGAGCGCCGGGCGAATATCTTGTCGAAACGCCGCCGCCGCCATGCCAGGATGGCTGCTCGGTAAAGGCGCCCTAGAACAGGGGACAAGACGGCGAGGGCCTGCGGGACGCGGGTCCTCGCTGCTTTTGGGGCGGTCGGCTCTATCTCTCATCTGGTCCCTTGGACCGCCGAACTTCGGGGGCCAAAAGGCGGCCCCAGACCGCGTCATATGGGTGAACACAGCGGGCCGCGTTTAACGGCGCACCGCTTGCCGCCCAGGCAAAAATCCCGCCGGCGAGGTTCGCCACAGTGCATACACCCGCCGCGCGCAGGGCCGGCGCAGCCCGCACAGCGAGGCGTGTGGAGCGCACGCCTACCGAACAATAAAGGACCACGTCCGCGTCCTTTGTCCCGGTCCCAAGGGCTGCGACCACATCGTCCGGCCTGGCCTCTGGATCGACCCGGAGTGCGCCCGGCAGGTGGCTCACGGCGAACTCTTCCGGCGTCCGCGCATCGAGGAGGCAGAGCCGGTGAGGGTCCATCATTTTTGCCTGCAGCTTTGGCGGGGCGATGTGGGTGATGGTGGGGTAGTCCGCCGCAAGCGCCGCGGCGAGGACGGGCAGGCTCTCCGGTCCGCGTGGCCGTAACCGGTGGGCAGCGAGAAAGGCGAGGGTGCGCGGCTTCATGGGGGGCGGCACGCCAGGCGCTACTCGGCGCTGGTGATCTCACAGGGCATGGGCGGGCCGTCATTATAGAAGTCCCGCATGGTGAACGTGTCCGGCCCGGTCAGGGTCACTTCCAGGGTGATCATGTCGGAATAGACCCCGCCGACAAGCCACCTGCAATAAACAGGTTCTCGCCCGTCAGCCTGTATTGGCCATAGGGCGTTGATATGCCGCCTTCCCAATAGGTCGGCCCCCATTGCTGCAGATCGATCGCCTCGGCGTTCAGGCCATGCTGGTCTTGCCAGACGGCGACATCGCGGTAGCGCGTATATTGCAGCTGCATCGGGGAAGGGGTGCCCTGTATATTGCAGGTGGCGGTGAGCGTGCCTGTCTGTTGGGCCGTGGCGGCGGGCGCGGCGAAGGCGAGCGCCAGACCGGCGGCGAGGGCAGGGCGGAGTTGTTCTCTCATGAAGCGAGTGTATCGGATTTCGGGCACACGCGGGAGTGAAATGTGTTTGAGTGTCCCTCGCTCGGGGGCGTGGGATGACTCTCATTTGGCTTACGGCGTTAAACAGTAGGGAGTCATTGCACGGCTCGACCGTGC